>NZ_JAWDID010000012.1:0-135967 GCF_032464875.1 Allobosea rubneri | reverse complement strand
CTTCGGCGCCGAGGCGGCCTTTGTCGCTCAGGCCGGTCCGCAGCAGTTCGGCGACCGCGGCGGCCCGGGCGGCCGAGAGCGCCTGATTGTCCTTGTAGGCTGAGCCCCTTGCCGGCGCCCGGTCGTCGGTATGGCCGACAACCCGCACCGCGCCCGGCTGCTGCTCGACAAGCGCGGCGATACGGCGCCCCGACGCGATGAAGCCCGGCAGCAATTCGGCCCGGCCGGGCTCGAAGCTGCCGGCATTGGCGATGCGGATCGCGATCCAGCCTCCGAACCGGTCGACGGTGACCATTCCGCTGGCGATCTCGGCAGCGAGCCCGGCCCGGATCCGCGGCAGCTGGTCCGGCCTCGGCGCAGAGGCGGGTGCGAGCGAACGCACAGGGGCAGATTGAGAGGCAAGCGCCGGCGCTTCGGCCGGGTGCAGGAGCGCGGCAGGCGGCGGAACCGAGTGAGGCACCGGCACCGGGAAGAACAGGTCCAGCAGCCACAGCGTCAGCGCCGCCACGAGCATCACTCCGGCGGTCAGCGCCGCGCCATAGCCGGCGATCCGGACGATCTTCCTCGGGGCGTCGGCAGTCTCGCTCATCGGCCCAGCCTTGGCTCTCCCTGTCACCGCTTGCGGCCACGGCCATGCACATTGCGCAAGCAGAGCCTGCGGCGAATCCGACGGAGCGAACCCGACCATGCCCTCGCGCGGCATGCAAGTTCCCGACGGCACGCGTCTGGAAACGGAAGGTCAAACCCGCTAATGTTCACTTTATGTTCCGGCCCACAAGGAAAGTATCCATGACCGTCCAGCCGGCGCGCCATATCGGCATCGGCATCGAATGCCCTTTCGCGGAGACCTACGAATTCCTGGCGGAGCCGGAGAATTTTCCGAAATGGGCGTCAGGCCTCGGCCATTCCTTCGAGCCCGCCGGCGGGCTCGACTGGCGGGCGCAGACGCCGATGGGCCCAATGACGCTGCGCTTCAGCGCCCGCAACGAACACGGCGTGCTCGATCACAGCGTCATCCCAGACGATGGCGCGCCAATGCACAACCCGATGCGGCTCCTCGCCAATGGCGAGGGCTGCGAGCTGGTGTTCACGCTATATCGCCGTGGCGGCGTGACGGACGAAGAATATGAGCGCGACGCGGCCTGGGTCGCGCATGACCTCGCGGGGCTGAAGGCGCTGCTCGAGAGCGCCGGCAGTCTCAGAGCCTGACGCCGCTGGTCGCGAAGGCGACCTCGACAGGGCGCTGGAAATTGGCGAGCACGAGGCTGGCCGCATAGGCGGCCGCAACGGCGAAAACGACGGCGAAAACGAAGGACTTCATGCTGCTTCCCCCCAGATAGCATGCCGATAGGCAGAGCTTATCGCTGGAAGCTAGTCACTCCGTCAGGGGCGATCAAGCCGTGCCCAGCAGGACATGAAGTCGCTCCGCCTCGGCGAGGTCCTCCGGGCGGTTGGCGTTGAAGAACGGGTCGACAGGCTCGGCCGCCCATTCGGCGCTGGCGACGCCGTGGCGGGCGGTCCAGCGGTCGATCTTGCGCTCGTCCTCGACGGTCAGCGCGTGGCGGAGCGCTTCGCGCAGCGAGACCGGCCAGAGCCCGATCACCGGATGGGTCCAGCCGCCCGAGGCGACGCAGGCCAGCGGCACCCCGGCAGCAAGACGCGCCGCATGCAGGCGCGCGACCAGATCGTGCGGGATGAAGGGCGTGTCGGCGGCGACGCTGACCATCCAGTCGACGCCCGGACGGTTCTGCGCCAGCCAGTCGAGGCCTGCGAGGATGCCGGCGAGCGGCCCGGCGAAATCCGGCACGCTGTCGCCGGCGACCGGCAGACCGTAATCGGCAAAGCGCGCCGGGTCGCCATTGGCGTTGATCAGGAGCCCGTCGCATTGCGGCGCCAGACGTTCGATCACATGGGCGAGGATGGTGCGGCCGGCAATGGTGCGCAACGGCTTGTCGCCGCCGCCCATGCGGCGGGCAAGCCCGCCGGCGAGCAACAAGCCGAGCGTCGCCGGGCGCGTATTCTCAGACGGCTCAGTCATCGCCGCCCGCGCCCTTGCGACGATGCTTGCCGCCCTCGTCCTCGACGCTGTCGGGATCCTGATCGAAGACGATGCGGTCCTCGCCGGAGAGCGCGATGAAGCGCTTGCCGCGGGCGCGGCCGATCAGGGTCAGCCCCGCTTTGCGGGCGAGCTCGACGCCCCACTCGGTGAAGCCCGAGCGCGAGACCAGGATCGGGATGCCCATGCGCACGGTCTTGATCACCATCTCCGAGGTCAGGCGGCCGGTGGTGTAGAAGATCATCCTGCCGGGATCGACATCGTGGCGGAAGAGCCAGCCCGCGACCTTGTCGACGGCATTGTGGCGGCCGACATCCTCCATATAGACCAAGGGCTTGTCCTGCTCGCAGAGCACGCAGCCATGGATCGCGCCGGCTTCGAGATAGAGCGAGGGCGTGGTGTTGATCTTGCGGGTCAGCGCATAGAGCCAGCTGGTGCGGAGTTCCGCCTTCGGCAATTCGATCTCGTCGATCGCCTCCATCAGGTCACCGAAGGCGGTGCCCTGGGCGCAGCCGGAGGTCAGGGTCTTCTTCTTCAGCTTCTGCTCGAAATCAGTGCGCTCGGGCGTGCGCACCACCACGACCTCGAGCTCCTCGTCATAGTCGACGGCTTCGACGAGATCGCCGCGCTTCAGCATGTTCTGGTTGAGCAGGTAGCCGAGCGCCAGATAGTCGGGATGGTCGCCGATCGTCATCATCGTGACGATCTCCTGGGCGTTGAGATAGAGGGTCAGCGCCCGTTCGGTGACGACCCGGGTCTCGACCGCAGCCCCGGTCTGGTCGATGCCGCGCACGGTGGCGCCGAGCCGTGCCGCCGCGGGGTCCGGGCGGACGAGATAGTCGTCGAGGAAATCGCCACCGGTCGGCAAGGTTGCTCCAAGCTCCGCGCAGGCGGTCAGGCCGGCTGGCGCAGGCAGGACAGCGCCCAGCCCTCGATGGCGGCGCGCTCCGGCGGCAGGCGCTCCCAGGCCTCGCCGACGAACTCGCCCCAGGCATCCAGCATATCCTCGCGAACCGCGGTCAGGAGCGGCAGCCCGCTGAGGAAACCGGCCGCGATCTCGGCCCGCAAGCCCTGGCCGAGCGCTTCCTGCTTGCCGAACTTGTTGATGATCAGAAGATCGACGGTTCCGTCGATGGCGCTCGCCACGGCGCCGCCCGCGGCGGCGAGTCCGGCCGCATCGAGCCGGCAACCCGTCGCCCCCGCACCGCGATCCTCGCTGATCGCGAAGATCCGGCCCGAAGCCAGGTCCTCCAACGCCATGCTGGCGCAGCCGCGCTGGCAATCATCTTGATTGTGCTGGACCACGCCGCCGAGCCGCACGGCCTCCCGCCGGAGTCGGCCGGCGACCTCCGCCATCAACTCGTCGATGGGGAAGCCTGAGACATAGACGATCGCGGCGAGTTGAGCGCTCATATCACCCCTTCATCTCACGGAATCCGGGCCGCGGCCAGTGGGCTTTCGCCGCACCCGGCAACGCTTCCGCAACGAGATGCCGCGCCAGTGTTGCGCCGCACCTACAGCCGCAAGCCCCGGCAGGCGCTAGGGTGCTGAGGGCTGGCGCCGGCGATCCCTCCGGAGACGCGGCCTTGTGCTTGAACGCGTACCGCCGATGATCCGCCCGAACGCCCCGACTCCGCTCGACCCCGCCGCCTCCTCGGCGCTGCTGCTGCGTCGCATCGGCTTTGCGACGCTGGCGCTCGCCTTGCCGCTGGCTTCGCTGGTCTCGCGCCGCGCCGCCGTGGTGCTGGCGCCGATCGGCGTCGTGCTCCTGGTCATCGCCGCGCTGATCGAGAACCCTTCCGAGTTCGGCGACAATCTCAAGAGTTCGCTCTCCGGCTTCGCCGGGTTGACCCTGCTCGCGCTCGTCGCCTGGGCGGTGCTGTCGCTGGTCTGGAGCCCCTATACCGGCTCGGCCAGCGAGAAGGCCGCCAACCTCTTCCTCGCCGTGGTGCTCGGCTTTGCGGGGGCCGCGGCTCTGCCAGAGCGAATGCGCGCCTCGAACCTGAACCTCGCGGCGCTAGGCACCGGGCTCGCCGCCCTCCTGGCCCTCGGCTTGTTGCTGACCGAGGCGCTGACCCCGGCCGGCTCGCGCGCCGCCAACGAGGCCGGCAGCGTCGAGCGCGGCGTCAGCGTCGTCCTGATCATGTCCTGGCCGGCGCTCGCCTGGCTCCTGTCGCGCGAGCGCGGGCTGACGGCGCTCGGCCTCGCGCTCGTCGTCGGGCTCCTGGCGCTGACGCGCTTCGAGGATGGCGAGGCGGCCGCCATGCTGTTCGGCGCCATCGCCTTCGGCGTGGTCAGCGCCAACCGGCGCTTCGGCGCAAGGCTGGTGGGAGGCGTCTGCGCCGGGCTGATGCTGCTGGCGCCGTTGCTGCCGTTCCTGCTGGCGCCGCTGCTGCGCCTTTCGCCGAACGCCTTCAGCACGGTCGCTGTCGGGCTCGACATCTGGGCCGACATCATCTCGAGCCGGCCGATTCAGCTGATCACCGGCCATGGCCTCGACACCGTGCTGCGCGGGCGCATCACCGGCGCCCTGCCGATCGAAGTCCCGACCACGATCCTGTTCGAGACCTGGTACGAACTCGGCCTCGTCGGAGCGACGACCGCAGCGCTCGCCTTGTACTTCGCGATCAGCGCCGCCGGGCGCATGCCGGGCGCGCTGGCGGCCGGCGGCGTCGCCGCCTATGCCACAGCCTTCTCGCTGGCGGCGCTCGGCTTCGCGTCGTTCCAGACCTGGTGGCTGATGACGCTGACTTCGGTCGCCCTGCTCTTCACCGCGATCGCGCGCGGCCAGTACCGCACCGAACGCCCCGTCGCGCCGCTGAGCCGGCGGCCCAAGGCGCCGAGCCTGCCTGCAGGGCAGTAGACACGGCAGCGTCATGCTCGGGCGAGACCCGAGCATCTCCGGCCGAAGGAACTCCTCTCGGCGCTTTCTCATTGAGGTATTCTCGGGTCTGCGCTTCGCGCCGCCCGAGAATGACAGCGGCGGTCAGGCCGCCGCCCTGCCCTGGTTCACCGCATGGCAAGCGACACCGTCAATCACCGGCGGGTTCTCGACCCGGCAGCGATCGAAGACCAGCGGGCAGCGCGGGTGGAAGGTGCAGCCCGAAGGCGGGCTGATCGGGTTCGGGATCTCGCCCTTCACGCCCTCGCGGGCCTTGCCGACCATGGCGAGGTCGGGCACCGCATCGAGCAGCATCTTGGTGTAGGGGTGGCGCGGCGCCGAGAAGAGCTGCTTGCCTTCCGAGACCTCGACCAGGCGGCCGAGATACATCACGCCAATCCGCGACGCCATGTGCCGAACGACCGCGAGGTTGTGCGAGATGAAGAGATAGGTCAGGCCGAACTTCTGTTGCAGATCGCGCATCAGGTTGAGGATCTGCGCCTGCACGGAGACGTCGAGCGCCGAGGTCGGCTCGTCGCAGACGATGAACTCGGCATTGGAGGCGAGCGCGCGGGCGATCGCGATGCGCTGGCGCTGGCCGCCTGAGAATTCGTGCGGAAACTTCTTGCCGTCGTCCGGATGCAGGCCGACCAGGCTGAGCAGTTCGCCGACGCGCCCCTCGATCTCACGGTCGCCCTGGATGATGTCGAAGGCGCGGATCGGCTCGGCGATGATCCGGCCGACACGCCAGCGCGGGTTCAGCGAGGCGTAGGGGTCCTGGAAGATCATCTGGATACGACGACGCAGGCGCTGGCGCTCCTGCGCAGCGGCGGCATCGGTCATCGAGACGCCGTCGATCGAGACGGTGCCGCCGGATGGCGGCAGCAGGCCGACGACCATGCGCGCTACAGTCGATTTTCCCGAGCCGGACTCGCCGACGAGCGCGAAGGTCTCGCCCTTGCGGATGTCGAAGGAGACGCCGTCGACCGCCTTGAGATACTGCTTGGGCGCGCTCTCGATCACCCGGTTGAGCCAGGGCTTGGAAACGTCGAAGACGCGCTTCAGGTCGCGGACCTGGACGAAGGGGGTCTCGGTCACGCGGCGATCTCCGCTTTGTCGGTCGGGCTTTGGCCAGTCGGAGCCTTCGACTGGTCGTAGAGGTGGCAGGCGACCTGGCGGCCGCCGACATCGATCAGTTCCGGCCGCTCGACGAAGCAGCGCGCGAACGCCTTGGAGCAGCGCGGATTGAAGGCGCAGCCCTTGGGGATGTTGGAGAGACGCGGCATCGAGCCGGGAATCTGGACGAGCCGCTCGGCATCGCCCTCGATCGAGGGGATCGCGCCCATCAGGCCGACTGCATAGGGGTGGAGCGGCTGCTTGACCACGTCGCGGACCGGGCCGATCTCGGCGACGCGGCCGGCATACATCACCGCGACGCGATCGGCCGTCTCGGCGATGACGCCCATGTCGTGGGTGACGAGCATGACCGAGGTGCCGCGTTCCTTGCAGAGCCGCTTGATCAACGCGATGATCTGGGCCTGCACGGAGACGTCCAGCGCCGTCGTCGGCTCGTCGGCGATGATGAATTCCGGCTCGGCGCAGAGGGCGAGCGCGATCACGACGCGCTGACGCATGCCGCCCGAGAACTCGTGCGGATAGCCGTCGATGCGCCGCTCGGGCGCGGGAATGCCGACCTCGTCGAGCAAGGCGATGGCGCGCTTGCGGGCGTCGGCGGCATTGAGATCGGTATGGGTCTGGATCGTCTCGATCAACTGCTCGCCGACCCGGTAGAGCGGGTTCAGGCTGGTCAGCGGATCCTGGAAGATCATGCCGATGCGCTTGCCGCGGATCTTGCGCATCGCCTCGGGCGGCAGATTGTCGACGCGCTGGCCGGAGAGCAGAACCTCGCCGCCGGCGATGCGGCCGGGCGGATCGATCAGGCCGATGATGGCCGAGCCGGTGACCGACTTGCCGGCGCCGGATTCGCCGACCACGCCGAGCACTTCGCCGCGGGCGACGTCGAAGGAGACCTTGTCGAGGGCGCGCAGGGTGCCGCGCCGCGTCACGAACTCGACGGTCAGTTCGTTCACGGAAATGACGGGCTGGGTCATCGCTGCTCCGAAGGCCTGGACTTGAACGGGGTGCGGTTCATCTCTCACCTCAGCTTCGGATTGAGCGCGTCGCGCAGCCAGTCGCCGAACAGGTTGATCGACAGCGCGAGCAGGATCAGGACGAGCGACGGGAAGAGCAGGATCCACCACTCGCCCGAGAACAGGTATTGCTGGCCGAAGCGGATCAGCGTTCCGAGCGAAGGCTGGGTCGGCGGCATGCCGACGCCGAGGAAGGACAGGGTCGCCTCCTCGATCACCGCGAGCGCGAGATTGATCGTAGCGATGACCAGCACCGGACCGGCGACGTTGGGCAGGACGTGCTTCAGCATCACCGGCCAGGCCTTGAGGCCGATCAGGCGGGCGGCATCGACATAGACCTTGTTCTTCTCGACCAGAGTCGAGCCGCGCACGGTCCGGGCATACTGCGCCCAGTTGGCGAGGCCGATCGCGATGACGAGGACGAGCAGCGTCGCCTGCTCCTGCGCCGCCGGCGGGATCAGCCCGCGCGCCACGCCGAAGACTAGCAGTGCCACCAGGATCGCCGGGAAGGAGAGCTGGATGTCGGCGATGCGCATGATCAGCGCCTCGGTGCGGCCGCCAACATAGCCGGCGACAAGGCCGAGGCCGACGCCCAGGATCAGCGAGAACACCACCGAGGCCGCACCGACCAGCAGCGAGACGCGCGAGCCGTAGAGAATGGCCGAGAAGATGTCCCGCCCCTGCCCGTCCGATCCCAGCCAGAACACCTTGCCGGTGATCTCGTTGGGCTGCATCGGGCGCGAGAACCCGTCGGACAGGTCCAGTGAGGCCGGGTCGAACGGATCATAAGGCGCGATCAGCGGCGCGAAGATCGCGGCGAGCACGAGCAGGAACGCCATCACACTCGCCACCACGGTGACCGGCGAGGAGCGGAAGGAATAGACCAGATCGGAATCCCAGAACCGTGCGAGACGGCTGGGCGGGATCACGGGCAGCGGTTCGTCGCTCATCGCCGCCTCACTTCGCCGGAACCGCGGAGCCCGACCGCAGACGCGGATCGAGCGCGACATAGACAAGATCGACCATTAGCGAGGTCACCACGAAGACGAAGGCGACGAAGAGCAGATAGGCCGACATCACCGGCACGTCGACGAACTGCACGGCGTTGACGAAGAGCGCGCCCAGCCCCGGCCACTGGAACACCGTCTCGGTGACGATGGCGAAGGCGATGACGCCGCCGAGCTGGAGGCCGGCGATGGTGATGACCGGGATCATAGTGTTGCGCAGAGCATGGCGGAACTCGATGCGGCGCTCGGGAATGCCACGGGCACGGGCGAAACGGATGAAATCGGCCCGCATCACCTCGAGCATTTCGGAGCGGACAAGCCGCATGATCAAGGTGAGCTGGAGGAAGCCGAGCGTCAGCACCGGCAGGACCAGCGATTTCAGCCCGCTTACGGTCAGCAGGCCGGTACTCCACCAACCGATCTTGACGGTGTCGCCGCGCCCGAAGGAGGGCAGCCAGCGTAGCTCGACCGCGAAGATGTAGATCAGGCCGATGCCGATCAGGAAGGTCGGCAGGGAAACGCCGATCAGCGAGACCGACATGACGAGATTGGCGATCCAGCCATCGCGGCGGATCGCGGCGTAGACGCCGAAGGCGATGCCCACGACGAAGGCGAAGACCGCCGATAGTACGGCCAGCTCCACTGTCGCGGGAAGCCGCTCGAGGATCAGCTCGGAAACCTTGCGGCCCTGGCGATAGGAGATGCCGAAGTCGCCGCGCGCCGCATCGGCGATGAAGCGGGCGAACTGTACGGGCACGGGATCGTTGAGGCCGAGGCGCTGCGTCAGCTCGGCACGGTCCTGCAGCGTCGCCTCCTGGCCGAGCATGTTGACCACGGGATCGCCGACGAAACGGAACATCGAGAAGGCGATGAAGGCGACGGCGATCATCACCACCAGCCCCTGCATCAGCGAGCGCAGGATATAGGCGAGCATCGCGTCTTGAGCCCCTTACAGAAACGAAGGTCGCGGGGGCCGTCTTGGTGCGGCCCCCGCGACAGGATGCCGGCTCTACGAGCCCTTGAACGAGACCATCTTCAGCTTCGGCTGGTTCTGAACGTCGACGGGCACGTCGAGCGTCGAGTTCATGCCGTAGCTGAGCGTCTGGTGGTGGATCGGCAGGTAGATCGTCTCGTCCTTCACCTTCGCCCAGATCTTGGCGATGGCGGCGTCGCGCTTGGCGATGTCGATCTCCTTGGAGAGCGACTGGATCTGCGCATCGACATCCTTGTCGGAGTAGCCGGTCGCGTTCCAGCTGCCCTGCGAGCCGGTACGGGTGTGGTACATGTAGGAGAAGACGTAGTCGCTGTCGAAGGTCGGGACGCCCCAGCCGACGAGATAGAACTCGGTCTCCGGCGGGTTCTTCTGGATCAGGTTGAAGTGGATCGACTTCGACTGCGAGACCAGGTTCACCTTGACGCCGATCTGGCCGAACATGCCGACCGCCGCCTGGCAGATGCCCTCATCGTTGATGTAGCGGTCGTTCGGGCAATGCAGCGTCACCGAGAAGCCGTTGGGATAGCCGGCCTCGGCGAGCAGCGCCTTGGCCTTGGCGACGTCGGTCGCCGGCGCGGCATCGAGCTCCTTGGTCCAGCCATTGGCGAAGGGCGGCAGGATGACGCCGGTCGGGATCGACTCGCCGCGCATCACGACGCGCTGGATCGCGCCGCGGTTGAGCGCCATGTTCATCGCCTGGCGGACGCGCTTGTCGGCGAAGGGGTTCTTGCCCTCGACATTGTCGCCCTTCAGGTCCTTGGACGCGACGTCCATGCCGAAGAAGATGGTGCGGTTCTCGGGGCCGGTGGTGACGCGGACCTTGGGCTGGCTCTTCAGCCGGGCGATGTCCTGCACCGGCACGTCCTGGACGAGATCGACTTCGCCGGAGAGCAGCGCCGCGATGCGGGTCGCGTCCTGCTTGATCGGCACATAGGTGAGCTCGGTGATCTCGAGCGGTACCTTCGCCTTGGCCCAGTAATTGTCGTTGCGCTTCATCACCGTCTTCACGTCGGATTCACGCGAGACGAGGATGAAGGGGCCGGTGCCGTTGGCGTTGCGAACGGCGTAATTCTCTTCCTTGTTCTTGAAGTCCTGCGCCTTGGTGGCGTTGTTCTTCTCCGCCCAGGCTTTGCTCATGATGCGGATGGCGGAGGTGTTGTTGACCAGGAGCGGGTTCGGTCCCTTGGTCTTGATCCGGACCGTCAGGTCGTCGACCTTCGAGACCTTCTCGACCGAGGTCAGATAGCCCTTGAAGTCCGAGGTCGGCTGCATCGCGCGCTCATAGGAGAACACCACGTCGTCGGCGGTGAAGGGCGAGCCGTCATGGAACTTGACGCCCTCCTGCAGCTTGAACTCCCAGGTCGTCGGATCGTCCGGCAGCACCTTCCAGGACGAAGCGAGCAGCGGATGCAGCTTGCCGGCATGGTCGCGCTCGGTCAGCGCCTCATACATCTGCTGGTTGACCGTGGTGGTCAGGCCCTCGTTCTGGCCATGCGGGTCGATGGTCAGGGCATCGCCTGCCGAGGCCCATTTCAGCGGCCTCGCCTCGGCGGCGCCGAGCGCCAGCGCGGAGACGCCGATCAGCGCGGCTGCAACGGCAAACATACGCGGTTTCATGATAACGAACCTCCCGGTCGCGGCCCTGCTCCAGGGCCGGTGAAGGACGAGATGTTAGGGCTGAGCCCCTTGTCTGTCACGGGTCTAATCTGCGCGAAACACATAGCGGAAAGTGGCATTTACCGCCTTCGCAAGCGCTACGCGCAGGGGATTCCCGCTCATCGCAGCCTCGGATTGAGGGCATCGCGGAGCCAGTCACCGAGCAGGTTCACCGCGAGCACCAGGATCGCCAGCGTCAGCCCCGGAAAGGCGACGATCCACCAGTCGCCGGAGAACAGATAGCGGTTGCCGATCGAGATCAGCGTGCCGAGCGAAGGCTGGGTCGGCGGCAGGCCGACGCCGAGGAAGGACAGGGTCGCCTCGGTGATCACGGCAAGCGCCAGGTTGATCGTCAGGATGACCAGCACCGGCCCGATCACGTTCGGCAGGACATGGCGCAGCATGATCAGCGGTGCGGGCAGGCCGACCAGGCGCGCCGCCTGGACATAGTCCTTGTTGCGCTCGACCAGGGTCGAGCCGCGAATGGTGCGGGCGTACTGGACCCAGAAGCTGAGACCGATCGAGATCACCAGCACGTAGAGCGCCGTGTCCTCGCGGTTCGCGCCCTTGAAGATACCGCGCACGACGCCGTCGATCAGCAGGGCGATCAGGATCGCGGGAAAGGTGAGCTGCACGTCGGCGATGCGCATGATCAGCGAGTCGACGCGGCCGCCGAGATAGCCGGCGAGCAGGCCGAGCGTGATGCCGATCGTCGCCGCCAGCGCGACGCCGAGGCCGCCGACGATCAGCGAGACGCGCAGGCCGTAGAGGATCGCCGAATAGAGGTCGCGACCCTGGTCGTCCGTGCCGAAGATGAACTTCGGATCGCCGCCGGCCTGCCAGGCCGGCGGAATGTTGGCATCGGAGAGGAAGACCGTGGCCGGATCGAACGGATTGGTCGGCGCGATCCAGGGCGAGAAGGCCGCGCCGATGAACATCAGGAGTACGATCACCGCGGCGACCATCGTCACCTTGGAGCGCAGGAAGCTGGCGAGGATGTCGCTGTCGAGGATGCGGGCCCAGAGCGAGGGCGGGTTGCTCGACGCAGCCGCGGGAGCGGGGGCGGAGGGCGGGGTCTGGATGGTCATGATTGGTCTCCCGCCTTCAATGCGCGCCGATCGTCGCGCGCAGGCGCGGGTCGACCGCGGCGTAGAGCAGGTCGACGATCAGATTGATGCTGACGAAGAGGAACGAGATCAGGATGAGATAGGCCGCCATGATCGGGATATCGACCTGCTGCACCGCCTTGAGGAAGAGCAGGCCCATGCCCGGCCACTGGAACACCGTCTCGGTGATGATGGCGAAGGCGATGATCGAGCCCAGCTGCAGGCCGGCGATGGTGATGACCGGCACCAGCGTGTTCTTCAGCGCATGGCCGAAATGGATGGCGCGGGTCTTCAGGCCGCGCGCCCTCGCGAACTTGATGTAGTCGGTGCGCAGCACCTCCAGCATCTCGGCCCGGACCAGGCGCATGATCAGCGTCATCTGGAACAGGCCGAGCGTGATCGAGGGCAGGATCAGCGCCTTCCAGCCGGAGGCCGTGAGCAGGCCGGTGGTCCACCAGTTGCCGATCTTGACGACCTCGCCGCGCCCGAAGGAGGGCAGCCAGCCGAGCGTCACCGAGAACAGGTAGATCAGCAGGATGCCGATCAGGAAGGTCGGCAGGCTGATGCCGACCAGCGAGACCGTCTGGAAGATCTTGGCGAGCCAGCTGTCGCGCCGCAGCGCCGTGTAGACGCCCATCGGAATGCCGACGACCAGCGAGAACAGCGCCGACATGAAGGCAAGCTCCAGCGTCGCCGGGGCGCGCTCGCCGAGCAGCGAGATCACCGGCAGGCGGAACTGGTAGGAGACGCCGAATTCGAGCCGCACCGCATTGTAGATGTAGCGGGCGAACTGGACGATGACGGGCTCGTCGAGCCCGAGCGACTTGCGGATCTGCGCGACCTGCTCCTGCGGCGTATCGAGAGATACGAGCTGGTTCACGGGGTCGCCGACGAAGCGGAACATGGCGAAGGCGATCAGCGCCACCGCCAGCATGACGAGAAGCGACTGGAACAGCCGACGCAGAATGAAAGCGAGCATGGCCGCCTTTACGAGGAATCTATGAGGGCGAGAGCTCCACTGGAGCGCCCGTCTATGCCAACGAGCCCATCAGCCCCTGCCGCGCCGTGAGGCGGCCCGGCGGGGCGAAGGTGCTTTCGACGTGGAACGGACGCGGTGCGCGAGCCCTGGCCCGCACACCGCGCGCCATCACTCCTTGGTGGCGTAGTAGAGCAGCACCGAATTGTCGGCGCGCTGGGCGAGCTTCACCTTCTTCGACACGCCCCAGGCCAGCGCCTGCTGATGCAGCGGGATGTAGCCGAATTCGTCGACCGAGATCTTGTAGGCTTCCTTGATCATCGCGTCGCGCTTGGCGGTGTCGGACTCGACAAGGATCTTGTCGGTCAGCTCGTCGACCTTCTTGTTGCAGTAATTGCCGAGATTGGACTCGCCGCGCGAGGAGCCGGCGACATCGCGGCAGCCGATGATGTCATGCAGGACGTTGTGGCTGTCGAAGGTGCCGGGCGTCCAGCCGAGCAGGTAGAACGAGGTCTTGTAGCCGCCGGACTTCAGCACCTTGGCGAAGTACTGGCCCTTGGGCTGGGCGTTCAGGTTCACCTTGATGCCGGCGCGCGCCAGCATGCCGACCACGGCCTGGCAGATCTGGCCGTCATTGACGTAGCGGTCGTTCGGGCAGTCCATGCCGATCTCGAAGCCGTTCGGATAGCCGGCTTCCGCCAGCAGCTTCTTGGCGGCCTCGGTGTCGAACTTGGCGCGAGTGAAGCCGGCATGCGGGAACAGCTCCGGCGCGATCATCAGAGCCGAAGGCGTCGAGAGCCCGCGCATGACGCGGCTCTTGATCGTCTCGATGTCGATCGCCTGGAAGAAGGCCTGGCGGACGCGGACGTCCTTGAAGGGGTTCTTGCCCTTGACGCTCGATTCCAGCAGCTCGTCACGGGTCTGGTCCATGCCGAGGAAGATCGTGCGCAGCTCCGGCCCGGTGAGGACCTGGGCGTTGCCCGAGGCGTTGACGCGCTGGATGTCCTGGATCGGAACCGGCTCGATCACGTCGACCTCGCCGGACAGCAGCGCGGCGACGCGCGTGGCGTCAGAGGCGATCGGCGTAAAGACGATCTCCTTGATGTTGCCTTCGATCTTCTTCCAGTAGTTCTCGTTGAACTTGAAGACGGTCTTCACGCCCGGCTGGTGGCTCTCGATCTTGTAAGGGCCGGTGCCGTTGGCGTTGAGGGCGGCGTAGCTCGGGGTGGTCGCAGCTGCCGGGGTCGGAGCGACGGCGTTGTTCGCCTCCGCCCACTTCTTCGACATGATGTACCAGGTGTCCCACTGCGCGTTGAGGATCGGGTTCGGCGCGGTCAGGATGACGTCGACCGTGTGGTCGTCCACCTTGACGAACTTGGCGCTGGTCGGGATGCGGGTGGTGAAATTCGAGCCCTGGGCGCGGACGCGCTCGGCAGAGAAGAGCACGTCGTCGGCGGTGAAGTCCTCGCCGCCATGGAACTTGACGCCCTTGCGCAGGAACAGGCGCCATTTCAGGCCGTCATCGGAGACCTCCCACTTCTCGGCGAGGGCGGGCTCGATCTTGAGATCCTTGCCGCGCGCCGTCAGCCCTTCATAGGGGTGGCCGATATGGGCGTTCGTGGTGGTTTCGTTGACGGTATACGGGTCGAGCGACTTCAACTCGCCCTGGTTGGCATAGCGCAGCGTCTGCGCCTGAGCCGTACCGCACATCAGAGCCAGCGCCGCCACGGCTGCCAGGCAATGGGTCTTGAAGGACATGAAGAGCGTTCTCCCGATTGGTTGTTTCCCACTCCTCCCCAGGAGCGGCGCCCGGACCGCCACGTACATTGGCGACGGTCCGAGGAAGGCGGCAGATTAGAGGTGCTTCGAAGTCCGCGTCCAGTGTGCGCCGCACGCTTCGCTCGGGATCGAACTTTATTGCATATACCAATCACACCGCGCACGTTCATGCGAGCGCAGGATCGCTTTCCGATGCAAAGGCGCGCTGCCCTGCGCCCTCAGCGGGCCAGGTCCGCGATCAGCGCACGAACGAACGACGCTCCGGCATCGAGCTGTGCGACGGTGATGAACTCGTCCGGCTGGTGCGCCTGGGCGATGTCGCCGGGGCCGCAGACCACTGTCGACCAGCCCGCCGCCTGGAACAGGCCGCCCTCCGTGCCGTAGGCGACGACATGGCTGGCATTGTCGCCGGTCATCCGGCGCGCCAGTTGCTCGGCTGCGCCCTCCTTCTCCGGCGCAAGCGGCGGCGTGTAGGAGGTGATCTCCATTGTGATGCCGGTCTCGGGCGCGATCGCCTTCATCGGCGCCTCGAGCTCGGCGATCTTGGCGCGATAGCGGGCGACATAGTCACTGTCGTCACCCGGCATGACGCGAACCTCGTGGCTGAAGGCGGCATGCTCGGCGGTGATGTTGACCGCAGTGCCACCCTCGACGACGCCGACATGGAGCGTGGAGTAAGGCGGTTCGAAAGGAATGCCTGCTTTCACCTTCGCCTTGTTCTCGTCCATGACCTCGTCATGCCAGGCGATCAGCTTGCCGGCGACCATCACGGCGGGCACGCCGATGTCGACGCGGCTCGAATGCACGGCATGGCCGCGCACGGTCGTGCGCATCCGGGTGCCGCCCTTGTGGCCGGTGACAACCTGCATCATCGAGGGCTCGCCGACGATCACGGCCGAGGGCTTCACCCCGGCCGCCGCCATGGCGTCGATCAGGTAGCGGGCGCCGATGCAGCCGACCTCCTCGTCATAGGACAGGGCGATATGGACCGGGCGCTTCAGCCCGGCCGCCAGCATCTCCGGCACCAGGGCGAGCGCGATGGCATCGAAACCCTTCATGTCGCAGGAGCCGCGGCCATAGAGCTTGCCGTCGCGCTCGGTCAGCGTCCACGGATCCGAGGTCCAGTCCTGCCCCTCGACCGGAACGACGTCGGTATGGCCGGAGAGGACGACGCCGCCATCCACCTTGGGACCGATGGTCGCGTAGAGATTGGCCTTGAAGCCGTCCGGGCTGGGCACCACCGTGCTCTCGACACCATGGGCGGCGAGATAGTCGCGGCAGAAATGGATCAGCTCGACATTGCTGCGCTGCGATTCGGTGTTGAACGAGACCAGCTTGGCCAGCATTTCCTTCGGGGTGTAACGCACGGGCAGATTTCTCCAGAGACTGGCCGACAGGCATGATCCGTCCGGGCAGGCTACGCCCGCACCACAGGAGGTCAATCACCGGCGATGGTGCGCCGACGCCCGAGCCAACGCATGACGAGCGGCTGCTCCCCGGCATTGATGCACAACCGGCAGCCTGCACGCGCTTGTCCAAGGGTCATGCGTGCGCCGCGCTTGACCCGGCCGCACCCGGCGCGCTGTTGTGCCGACCGAACCGAGCTTTCCCCGTGAGTCCGCCATGTCCTTCGACGTCACCCTCGCCGACATCCAGGCCGCCGCCAGCCGCATCGCCGGCAAGGTCAGACGGACGCCGACCTTCCTCAGCGCCGGCCTCTCCCAGCGCCTCGGCGTCGAGACGGTGGTCAAGGTCGAAAGCCTGCAGCTCGCCGGCTCGTTCAAGGTGCGCGGCTGCTACAACAAGCTGCTCGGCCTGTCGGACGCCGAGAAGGCCCGCGGCGTCGTCACCGTCTCCGGCGGCAACCACGCCATCGCCGTTTCGCTGGTGGCGAGCATGCTCGGCATCAAGGCGCTCGTGCTGATGCCGAAGAACGTCGCGCCGCTGAACATCCGCCTGACCAAGGAGGCCGGTGGCGAGGTCGAGCTCTGCGAGGATTCGATCGCCGCCTTCGCCAAGGCCGATGAATACGCGGCCAATGGCATGACCAACGTTCATTCCTACGACGATCCGGCGATCATCGCCGGCCATGGCACGGTCGGCCTCGAACTCGCGGCCGATGCCGGCGGCCGGCTCGACCATGTCTTCATCTCGATCGGCGGCGGCGGCTTTTCGGCCGGCGTCGGGGCGGCGCTGAAGGGGCTCGACCCGGCGGTGCGCATCCATGGCGTCGAAACCGAGGGCGCGACGACGATGACGCAGGCGCTGGAGGCCGGAAAGCCGGTGCCGATCCGCCCGACCTCGATCGCCCGCACGCTCGGCGCCCCGTTCGCGACCGAACGGACCATGGCCGCCGCCCGCGAATTCCTCGAAGAGATCGTGCTGGTGCCGGATGCGGACGCCGTGCGCGAACTGCTGTGGGTGCTGCAGAACGGCCGCGTACTGCTCGAGCCGGCAGCCGCCTGCACGGTCGCCGCGGCGCTGGCCCGCAAGGACAAATTCAAGCCGGGCGAGCGCGTCGCGCTGGTGCTGTGCGGTTCGAATGTCGCGCTGGAGGATATCGAAAGCTGGCGCCAGCAGTTCGGGCTCTGAGCAGAACGAGACCGGGCGCGCGAAGCGTCGCGCGCCCGGACCTCCCCGGAGAGAACGTTAGGGGATCACGGCTCCGCGAGCCCGCCCGCCGGCGACACTGCACGAGCAGCCGCTGCCGACCTCCGCGGCATTGATCAACTGGCAGGTCCGGACCGGCGTGCTGCAGAAGCCGCCGATCCCAGACGAAACCGGAGCCGCATAGACCGGCGCGGCGTAATAAGGCCGCGCATAGTAGGCCCCGCTGTAATAGTCCCCGCCATAATAGCCGGGCGTATCGTAGTAATAGGACGAGCCATAATAGGGGTAGGCCGCTGCGGCGCCGATGACCGCGCCGGCGGCAAGCGCTCCGGCGCCCCAGCCCCAGTTGTTGTAGTAGCCGCGCCGCCAATAGGCCCCGCGCCCATAATAGCCGCCGCCATACCAGCGATTCCCGTATCCCCAGCCAGCGCCACGATAAAAGCCGGCGCGATAGGCACCGCCGCGGTAGCCAAAGCCAGCGGCCCTTATGCCGCCCCCGCGATAGCCGAAACCCGGGCCGGCAAAGGCCCGGTTCATGCCGAGCCCGCCGGCTCGCATGCCTGCACCGGCGAAGCCGCCGCCATGGAAACCTCCACCACGGCCGCCCCAGCCGCCGCGCCCCTGGGCATCGGCTTCGCTGGCCATGAACGGCGCGACGAGAAGGAAGGAAGCGGCGAGAACGATCAGGCGGCGCATGGCGGCCTCCCATTCAAAGCGATGGCGGTTCACCTCGAACGCGCGAAGGTGACGCGCGTTCCATTCTCCGGAAGCGAACCGCCGAAAACTCGGAAGCAGATCCCGAATTCAGCGACGATACTGCTCTTCCGTAACGTGATCCAGCCATTTGACAGTCTCTCCGTCAAGGCGCTCCTGCAAGGCGATATGGCTCATCGCCGTCGTCGCGGCAGCCCCATGCCAGTGCTTCTCCCCCGGCGGGAACCAGACCACATCGCCGGCCCGAATCTCCTCGACCGGGCCGCCCTCGCGCTGCGCCCAGCCGCAGCCGGCGGTGACGATCAGCGTCTGGCCGAGCGGGTGAGTGTGCCAGGCGGTTCGCGCGCCGGGCTCGAAGGTGACGTGCGCGGTCGCGATGCGCGCGGGCTCGGGTGGGTTGAACAAGGGGTCGATCCGCACCTGACCAGTGAAGTAATCGGCCGGGCCCTTGCCCGAAGGCTGCGATCCGCTTCGCTTGATCTCCATGATGGTCCTCACAAGTTCGCTATGCGTGACGTCTCGCCAATGGCGCAGCCGCAGTCTAGCGGCCGAAAGGGGCCAGGATCAGCCACCACGGCAAGGCGTCGCCATTCGTGCGCTTCTTCCCCCTCATACCGCAATCGGCTTGGACAGGGTGCGCCCGCTCGGGCTAGCTTGCCGCATCAAGCAACCCGATTTCTGCGAAGTTGCACCAGAAGGCCCGAGGATACGATGCCCAAATCCGAACTCATCGCGGCGATCGAGCCCGAGATCACTGCGATCCGCCGCGACTTCCACCGCCATCCCGAACTGCTGTTCGATGTCAACCGCACCGCCGGCATCGTCGCCGACAAGCTCCGGGAATGGGGTGTCGACGAAGTCGTCACTGGGATCGGGCGCACCGGCGTGGTCGGCGTGATCAAGGGCAAGGGTCAGAATTCCGGCAAGGTCATCGGCCTGCGCGCCGACATGGACGCGCTGCCGATCCATGAAGAGACCAATCTCGAACATCGCTCGACCGTGCCCGGCAAGATGCATGCCTGCGGACATGACGGACACACCGCCATGCTGCTCGGCGCCGCCAAGTACCTGGCGCAGACCCGCGATTTCGACGGCACGGCCATCATGATCTTCCAGCCGGCCGAGGAAGGCGGCGGCGGCGGCAGGGAGATGTGCAAGGACGGGCTGATGGAGCGCTTCGGCGTCCAGGAGGTCTACGGCCTGCACAACATGCCCGGCCTGCCCGTCGGCCAGTTCGCGATCCGCAAGGGCCCGATGATGGCGGCCGCCGACCGCTTCCTGCTCAAGCTCGAAGGCCGAGGCGGCCATGCCGCCAAGCCGAACGAGACCGTCGACCCGCTGGTCGCGGCCTGCCAGCTCGTCTCCTCGCTGCAGACCATCGCCTCGCGCAATGCCGACCCGCTCGACTCCGTCGTCGTCTCGGTGACGGCGCTGCAGGCCGGCGAGGCCTTCAACGTCATCCCGCAGCATGTCGTGATCAAGGGCACGGTGCGCTCGCTCTCCCCGGAGATGCGCGACCTCGCCGAAAAGCGCTTCCGCGAGATCGTCGCCGGCACCGCCCAGGCTTTCGGTCTGACCTTCGAGATCGAGTACGAGCGCGGCTATCCGGTGACCTTCAACCATGCCGGCCAGACCGATTTCGTCACCAGCGCGACGAAGAACGTCTTCGGCAAGGAGGCGATCGACACCGAGGTGCCGCCGACCATGGGCTCGGAGGACTTCTCCTTCATGCTCGAGGAGCGGCCCGGCGCCTACATCTTCATGGGCAATGGCGACTCCGCCGGGCTGCATCACCCGGCCTACGAGTTCAACGACAAGGCGCTGCCGGTCGGCATGACCTATTGGGCGAGCCTGGTCGAGATCGCCATGCCGCAGCGGGCGAGCTGAGCACCGGAAGATGAGCGACATCGACTGTCTCGTCATCGGGGCCGGCGTCGTCGGCCTCGCGACGGCGCGCGCACTCGCGCTCGCCGGCCGCGAGGTCGTGATCGCGGAAGCCGCCGAAGGCATCGGCACCCAGACCTCCGCCCGCAACAGCGAGGTCATCCACGCCGGCATCTACTACCCGCCGGGCTCGCTGAAGGCGCAGGTCTGCGTCGAGGGCCGCAAGCTGCTCTACGACTACCTTGGCGAGCGCGGCCTGCCGCACAAGGCCTGCGGCAAGCTGATCGTCGGCACCCATGCCGGCCAGCGCCCGGCGCTGGAGACGATCGCGGCGCGCGCCGAAGCCTCCGGCGTCGCCTCGCTGCGCTGGGTCGACGCCGCCGAGGCGAAGGCGCTCGAGCCGGAGGTCACCTGCGAGATCGCTCTGCTCTCACCCGAGACAGGCGTCGTCGACAGCCATGCGCTGATGCTCTCACTGCTCGGCGAATGCGAGGCGGCTGGCGGCTCGCTGGCGCTCAACACGCCGATCCTGGCCTGGCGGCGCGAGGCCGGTGGCTTCAGCGTCGATTTCGGCGGCGAGGATCCCGCGACGTATACGGCGAACACCATCGTCAACGCGGCCGGCCATGGCGCACCGCGCCTCCTCGCCAAGCTCGAGGGCTTTCCCGCGGAGCATGTGCCGAAGCAGCATTTCGCCAAGGGCAACTACTTCTCGCTGCTCGGCAAGCAGCCCTTCAGCCATCTGGTCTACCCGATCCCGGAAGCGGCCGGCCTCGGCATCCATGCGACCATCGACATGGCAGGACGGGTCAAGTTCGGCCCCGACGTCGAATGGGTCGCTGATGATCAGGACCTCGTCGTCGATCCCGCGCGGGCGGAAAAGTTCTACGCGGCGATCCGGACCTACTGGCCGGGCCTGCCCGATGGCGCGCTCGTCGCCGACTATGCCGGGATCAGGCCGAAGCTGCACGGGCCGACCGAGCCGATGCCGGATTTCCGGATCGACGGCCCGGCCGCGCATGGCGTGCCGCAGTTGGTCAACCTGCTCGGCATCGAGAGCCCGGGACTGACAAGCTCGCTGGCGATCGCGGATATGGTGGTCGCGCGGCTGGCGGACTGACGCCATTCACGTCATGGTCGGGCTTGTCCCGACCATCCACGTCTTCGTTCGGCAAATGCGGTGTTCTAGACGTGGATGCTCGCCACAAGGGCGAGCATGACGGAGCGGGTCTCACACCCCCTCCGCCCCGAGCTCCGCGCACCAATGCGCCAGCCGCGCCTTCATGACGCGCTCGCGGCCGGCTTCCAGAGCCTTTTCGTCCAGCCGTTCAATCTCCTCGAACGAAAATGCGCCCTCGCCATGCGCGTTCCAGGCCGCCTGCAGGCTGCGCTGGCGGTGGCTGCCATGGCGGAGCGTGAACCAGACACGGTTCTGGATGGTCGAAAGGTCCGGCGCCTGCCCGGCCCAGCACGCTCCCGTCGCGCCACAGCGCACGAGATAGATTCCGGCGACGACCTTGCGCTCCTTATAGGTCGCCACGGCGGCCTTCCTGTCCTCAGTCAGCATCGACCTCTCCTGTCGTTGTCGGATGCCAAATATCACCCGGGCAATATTGACTCAATGAATTTCATCCGGGTAATTAATCCGCAACCACGGAGCCCAATGATGACCGACACCGCCGACCACCCCTGCACCGCCTTCGATGGCGAGGCCCTACTGGCGCGCGGGCCGCTGGCTCAGGTCGCGCTCGCGGTACGGGCACGACTGGCCGAACGCCCGGATGCGAGCCTGCTGACTTTCGACGATGCAACGGGACGGGTCATCGACCTCGATCTGCGCGGCTCCGAGGCGGAGATCGTGGCGCGGCTTGGCGGCGGCGAACCGCGCGGGCGCGGCCGGCCGAAGCTCGGCGTGGTGGCGCGCGAGGTCACCTTGCTGCCGCGGCACTGGGAGTGGCTGTCGGCCCAGCCGGGCGGCGCCTCGCAGGCACTGCGGCGGCTCGTCGACGAGGCGCGACGCGGCGATGGCGGGCAGACGCAGGCGCGTATCGCCCGCGAGACCGCCTATCGCTTCATGTCGGCGATGGCCGGGGACCTGCCCGGTTTCGAAGAGGCGTCACGCGCCCTGTTCGCCGGCGACGAGGCCGGGTTCAGGGATCATGCGGCAAGCTGGCCCGGCGACATCCGGACCTATGCGCAGGAGCTCGCGTTCAGCCGCCTGCGTAGGGCGGACTAGCCGCGCAGCTCCGCAACCTTCTCGCGCGCTTCGCGGGCGAGCTTGGTCACCTGCGCCCAGTCGCGGTTCTTCACCGCGTCGGCCGGGACGAGCCAGGACCCGCCGACGCAGAGAACCTGCGGCAAGGCGAGGTAGTTGCCGAGATTGGCGAGCGAAACGCCGCCGGTGGGGCAGAACTTCATCTGCGGGAACGGGCCGGAGAGCGCCTTCAGGCCGGGCACGCCACCGGCCTGCTCGGCCGGGAAGAATTTGCAGTGCAGACGCCCCGCCGAGACGGCGCGCATGCAATCGGAGGCCGTCGCGACGCCCGGCAGCCAGGGCAGCCCGGTCTTCTTCATCGCCTCGTCGACGCTTTCGGTGAAGCCGGGGCTGACCACGGCGCGGGCCCCGGCATTCTGCACCTCGGCCGCCTGGGCCGGCGTCACCACCGTGCCGGCGACGGGCAGGATGCCAGCTACCTTCTTCGCTACGACCTCAAGCGCGGCCATGGCGGCCGGGCGGCGCAACGTGATCTCGATCACGTCAATGCCACCGGCGAGCAGCGCTTCGGCCAGCGGAACGGCGATCTCCGCCTCATCGATGACAACGACGGGCACGACGCCACAGGCGCCGAGGCGCGCGATCTCGGGGGCGGTGGACATCGACATCTCTCCTGATCTCTCCTTCAGCCCTCATCCTGAGGAGCGCGCTGTAAGAGCGCGGCTCCTCAGGATGAGGGCTGAGGATGTTCGCTGCTTCTCTAGGAGCCCGCTTAAGCCTTCGCCCAGTAGACGTCGAGCCCCTGCGGACCGCCGAGCAGCAGTCCGACCGGGAAGGCTCCGGGCAATTCGACCGCCGAGGCCAGAACCTCATCCTTCTCCTGGCCGGAAATCAGCAGGCAGACATGCTCGGCGCCGCGCAGCCGCGCCGGCGAGAGCGAGAGCCGCGGCGGCAGGTCGGGCGGGCTCGCGGCGATGGCGTGCACGCCGGGGCCGGCCGACAAGCCGCGCTCGTCGCCGGGAAAGAGCGAGGCGATGTGGCCGTCCGCCCCCATGCCGCTGACCACGACGTCGAGCGCCGGCAGGCCGGCGAGCAGACGGTCGAGGCTGGCGGCGGCGGCGGCGAGATCGTCGCCGGCATTGTGGAAGGAGACGAAGCCGGCGCGCCCGTCGCGCAAGGGCGCGAAGGCGGCGCGGATCATCCGCTCGTTCGAGGCGGGATCGCTGGGGGCGACGAAGCGCTCGTCGGTCGGCAGCACCGTGACCTTCTCCCAGGGCAGCTCGTGCTCGCCGAGGGCTGTGAGGAAGCGCGCCGGCGTCGTGCCGCCGGGCACGGCGAGAAGCGCCCTGCCCCGCGCGTCGATGCAGGCGCGCAGCCTGACAGCGACGGCCTCGGCCAGTGCCGCGGAGGCATCGGCCAGCGTCTCGAAGCGATGGCGCAGCAACGGGCCGGCAGCGCTCATTCGCCGAACTCCGGATCGGCCCAGGAGCGGCCCTCGCGCTCGATCAGCCCGATCGACTGCGACGGGCCCCAGGAGCCGGCGGCATAGCGATGCGGCTGGGGATAGTATTCCTGCCAGCCGGCCAGGATCGGGTCGATCCAGGTCCAGGCCTGCTCGACCTCGTCGCGGCGCATGAACAGGGTCTGGTCGCCGCGGATCACGTCGGTCAGCAGGCGCTCATAGGCGTCGGGCGTACGCACGTCGAAGGCGGTCTCGTAGCGCAGGTCGAGCTGGCGCGGCACGATCTTAAGCTTGCCGGAGCCCGGCACCTTCATCATCAGCTGCATCTGCACGCCGTCATTGGGCTGCAGGCGGATGACGAGGCGGTTGGCGTCGAGGCGGCCGCAATCGGCGGCATGGCCGAAGATCGAATGCGGCACCGGTTTGAAGGTGACGGCGATCTCGGAATAGCGCTGCGCCATGCGCTTGCCGGTGCGCAGATAGATCGGGACGCCGGCCCAGCGCCAGGTGTCGAGCTCGCAGCGGATCGAAACGAAGGTCTCGGTGTTGCTGGCGTGGCCGAGTTCCTCGGCATAGCCCTTGACCCTCTGGCCCTCGATGGCGCCCGGCCCGTACTGGCCGCGCACGGTCCAGCGCTGGACATCGGGGCCGACGATCGGCCTGAGCGCCTTGAGCACGCGCACCTTCTCGTCGCGCACCGCATCGGCCTCGAGCAGGTTCGGCGGCTCGATGGCGAAGAGGCAGAGCAGTTGCAGGACATGGTTCTGGACCATGTCGCGCAGATGCCCGGCCTTGTCGTAATAGCCGGCGCGGGATTCCAGCCCGACCGTCTCGGCCACGGTGATCTGGACATTGTCGATGTCGCGGCTCGACCAGGAGCGCTCGAACAGCGTGTTGGCGAAGCGCAGGACGAGCAGGTTCTGCACCGTCTCCTTGCCGAGATAATGGTCGATCCGGTAGGTCCGGCTTTCCGGCAGGATGCGGGCGACGGCGTCGTTGATCGCCCGCGCGGAGTGAAGATCGCGCCCCAGCGGCTTCTCCAGGATGACGCGTGAGGTCGGCGTCAGGATGCCGGCCGCCGCGAGATTCTCGCAGATCGGTATGAACAGGTCCGGCGGCGTCGAGAGATAGAAGGAGCGAACATGCTCGGAATCGCCGAGCGCCTCCTTCAGCGCGCCATAGGTCTCGGGCTTCACGGCATCGAGCATGACCATGGTCAGGCGGCGCTGGAAGGCGGCGATGCGCTCGGGCGACAGGCCCGCCGCGGCGAGCTTGTCGGCGATCTCGCGCGGGATGCCCTCGATATCCTCCTGCTTGCGGACGATGCCGAGGATGCGGCTCTCGGCCGGCAGCACGCCTTCCTCATTGCGCTGGGCCAGCGCCGGAAAGAGCTTGCGCAGAGCAAGATCGCCGCCGGCGCCGAAGATCACCAGGTCGAAGGGCGGCACCGGCGTGCGCTCGGGCGCAGCCTCCGGCTTCAGAAGGCGTTCGGCGATGGCATCCATGACGGCATACTCCTGGGCGGCCCGACGCGCGGTCGGCGCGCATTCTATCCGCTCGACCCGTTCCGCGGTCGAACGAAATGCGCGCGCCAGTCGAACCGAATCCTGCGACGACAATGCGACCAAGCACGCAGCTTGCCAAACGCTTTGGGTGGCAGGGCCCCTATGCCGTCCTTGCGAGGAGCGAAGCGACGAAGCAATCCAGGGGCGGCAGAGCTCTACGTCCCGCTGGATTGCTTCGCTACGCTCGCAATGACGGGGTCTACCCCGCCCGGCGAAAGCCCTCGCTCGCGATCAGCAATTGCCGGGCATAGTCCGTCTGCGGCGTGCGGGCGGCGAGCGTTTCGGCGCTCATCTCCTCGACACCGCGGCCGAACTGCATGACCAGCAGCCGCTCGCACATATGCGCGACGACGGCGAGATCGTGGCTGACCAGGATGTAGGTGAGCTTGCGCTCCTGGCGCAGCGCCTGCAGCAGGTTCAGCACCTCGGCCTGGATCGAAACGTCGAGCGCCGAGGTCGGCTCGTCGAGTAGGAGGATCGTCGGCTCCAGCACCAGAGCGCGGGCGATGGCGACGCGCTGGCGCTGGCCGCCGGAGAGCTGATGCGGGAAGCGGAAGCGGAAGGAGGACGGCAGGCCGACATCCGCCATGGCGCGGGTGATCTTCGCCTCGGCATCGCGGATGCCATGGATGGCGAGCGGCTCGGCCAACGTATCGTCAACGGTTTTCTTCGGGTGCAGCGAACCGTAAGGGTCCTGAAAGACCATCTGGACGGCACGGTAGAAGGCTCTGTCGCGGATCTTGGGCTGGCGCTTGCCGAGGATATCGACCTCGCCACTCCAGTCGCGGTTGAGACCGGCGAGCACGCGCAGCACCGTCGACTTGCCCGAGCCGGACTCGCCGACGATGCCGTAGCTCTCGCCCGGCGAGACCGCGAAGGAGAGGTCCTTCACCACATGGGAGTCGCCGAAGGAGACGTTGAGCCGCTCGACGTTGATCGCGGAGTTCGTGCTCATGCCAGCCATGCCGGGTCGCGGGTGAGGGTCGCGAGCTTTTCGCGGGGATGGTCGAGATCGGGCAGGCAGCCGAGCAGCCCGCGCGTATAGGGGTGCTGGGCCCGGTCGAGTTCCTGCGCCGGCAGGGTCTCCATCGCCTTGCCGCCGTACATGACGATGACCCGGTCGCAGAACGACTTCACCAGATGCAGGTCGTGGCTGATGAAGATCAGCCCCATGCCGCGGCTGGAGACGAGATCGTCGAGGATCTTCAGGATCTGAAGCTGGACGGTGACGTCGAGCGCCGAGGTCGGCTCGTCGGCGATCAGGATCTCCGGCTCGGCGATCAGCATCATCGCGATCATGACGCGCTGGCCCATGCCGCCCGAGACCTCGTGCGGATAGAGCCCGTAAACGCGGGCGGGCTCGCGGATCTGCACAGCCTCCAACATGGCGAGGCTGCGCTCCTTCGCTTCGCTCGCGCTCGCCTTGTGATGGACGCGATAGGCTTCGGCGATCTGGTCGCCGACGGTCTTGACCGGGTTCAGCGAGAACTTCGGGTCCTGCATCACCATGGAGATGTGGCGGCCGCGCAGTTTGCGGCGGCTGCCCTTGTCCATCGCCGTCAGATCCTTGCCGCGGAACTCCATCCGCTTGGCGCTGACCACGCCGGGATGCGGGATCAGGTCGAGGATGGCGCGGCCGGTCATCGACTTGCCGGAGCCGGATTCACCGACGATGCCGAGCCTTTCGCGGCCGAGCGTGAACGACAGTCCACGCACTGCATTGACGATGCCGGTCGGGGTGTGGAAGTCGACGCGCAGGTCGTCGAGCGTCAGCAAAGCTTGTTCAGACATGCCGCTCACCTCGCATCCAGCACGTCGCGCAGCCCGTCGCCGAGCAGGTTGAAGCCGAGGGCCACGACGCAGATGGCGATGCCCGGGAAGGTCGCGACCCACCACTGGTCGAAGATCTGCTCGCGGCCGGTCGAGATCATCGCGCCCCATTCCGGGATCGGCGGCTGGGCGCCGAGGCCGAGGAAGCCGAGGCCAGCCGCGATGATGATGACGCCGGCCATGTCATAGGTGGTGCGCACGATCAGCGAGGGCACGCACATCGGCACGACATGCTTCAGCACGATGCGCATCTGGCTCGCGCCCTGCAGGCGCATCGCCGAGATGTAATCGGCATTGCGGATGATCATCGTCTCCGCCCGGGCGACGCGGGCGTAGGGAGGCCAGGCGGTGAAGGCGATGGCGATGACCGCGTTTTCCAGCCCCGGCCCCAGCGCGGCGACGAAGGCGAGCGCCAGGACGAGGCGCGGGAAGGCGAGGAAGACGTCGGTGATGCGCATCAGCACCGTGTCGACCCAGCCACCGAAATAGCCGGCGGCGCAGCCGATCAAGAGGCCGAGCGGCCCGACCGTGATCACGACGAGCATAACGATCACCAGCGTGACGCGGGTGCCGTAGACGACGCGGCTGAAGATGTCGCGGCCGAGCGCGTCAGTGCCGAACAGGTGCTTGGCGGACGGCGCCAGCAGGCGCTGGTCGAGCGCCTGGGCGAGCGGATCGTGCGGCGCGACCAGCGGCGCGAAGGCCGCCAGCAGCAGCAGGGCAAGGACGATCAGGAGGCCGACCATGGCGGCCGGATTCTTCCTGAAGGCGAGCCATTGCCGGTAGAGCTGGCCGAGCTTGGCCTGACGACGCGATTCCGGCGAGGTCGTGGTCAGCCAGGCCTGCCAAGTGACGGGGGCGGAGACTTGATCGCTCATGGCCATCCTCCTCAGCGCGCCCGCGGGTCGGCCAGCCGGCCGAGAATGTCGGAGAACAGGTTGACCGCGATGAAGACGGCGCCGACCACCAGCGTGGCGCCGAGCACCGCGTTCATGTCGGCGTTGAGCAGCGCATTGGTGAGATAGCGGCCGAGCCCCGGCCAGGCGAAGATCGTCTCGGTCAGCACCGAGCCTTCGAGCAGGTGCATGTAGGAAAGCGCGATCACGGTGACGAGCGGCACGAAGGCGTTGCGCAGCGCATGGCCGCAGACCACCCGCCATTCCGAGAGCCCCTTCACCCTTGCTGCCACGACATATTGCTGCTGCAGCTCGGTGATCATGAAGCTGCGGGTCATGCGGCTGATATAGGCGACGGAGAGCAGGCCGAGCACGGACGCCGGCAGGATCAGGTGCCAGAACGCGTCCACGACCGCTTCCCATTCACCCTGCATCGCCGCATCGAGCATGACGATGCCGGTCATCGGGGTGACGAAATCCTGATAGGCGACCGAGAGGCGCCCGGGCCCTGCGACCCAGCCGAGCTTGGCGTAGAACAGCAGCAGGCCCATCAGGCCGAGCCAGAAGACGGGGATCGAGTAGCCGATCAGGCCGATCACGCGGGCGACCTGGTCGATCCAGCGGCCCTGGTTGACGGCGGCGAGGATGCCGAGCGGGACGCCGAGCGCGACACCGATCAGCGTGCCGAGTGTCGCCAGCTCCAGCGTAGCCGGAAACACCGTCTTGATATCGTCGGTGACCTTCTGCGCGGTCAGCACGGAGGTGCCGAGATCGCCGCGGAAGACCTTGCCGACATAGATCGCGAACTGCTCCCAGAGCGGCTTGTCGAGGCCGAGCTCGAGCCGCGCCTTGTCGTAGACATCGGCGGGTGCGCGGTCGCCAACCACGGCGAGGACCGGGTCGATCGGCATCACGCGGGCGATCAGGAAGGTCACCAGCAACAGGCCGAAGATCGTGATCGCGACCGTGGTCAGCTCGCGGCCGAGGATCCTGCCCCAGCGCAGGGCCCGGTTGCCGGATCGGGAAGCGGCAGGCGGTGTCGGTGCGGTAGTCGAGGCCATGGGCGGCTCCGTTTCTTGTTCTTGGCTCTTCTTGTTGTTTTTGGGCTTTCGCTGACGCCGCCTCGCGTCAAAGCAGAAAACCCGCCGCAGCCTCCTATCGGGCTACGGCGGGTTGCGGCGGCGACAGACGCCTCAGTTCTTGGCGATCGGCGCGTAGAAATTGGTGTCGGAGCTCGGTCCGATCACCCAGTTGTCGACGTTCTTGCGCTGCGCCGAGACTTCGACCTGCTGGAACATGATGACGAAGGGCGAGACCTTCTGGTGTTCGCGCTGCAGATCGCCATAGACGGCGGCGCGCTTGGCCGCATCGGTTTCAAGCACATTCGCCTGCGTGACCTTGGTCATCTCCGGGATGTCCCAGGCATTGCGCCAGGCCAGCGTCTTCGACTTGGCGTCCTCGCCATTGTTCTCGTTGATGGCGAAGGTCTCGGCATTGGTGTGCGGATCGAGATAGTCCGGGCCCCACTGGCCGATATAGATGTCATGGGTGCGGGCACGGTACTTGGTCAGCGTCTGCTTGCCGTCGCCCGGGATGATCTCGAGCTTGATGCCGGCCTGGGCCCAGGTCGACTGGATCGCCTGGGTAATGTCGGTGATCGGATTGACCGAGCGGGTGTCGATGGTGACGGTGAAGCCGTTCGGCAGCCCGGCCTTGGCGAGCAGCTCCTTGGCCTTGGCGACGTCGAGCTTGTAGGGCTTGTCGTCGATTGCGCCGAGGAAGCCCTTGGGCAGGAACGCCTCGTGGCCCTTATAGGTGCCCTCGACGATGTTCTTCTCGATCGCGTCGTAGTCGACCAGCCATTTCAGCGCCTCGCGTACCTCGGGCTTGGCGAGGTTCGGGTTCTTCTGGTTCAGGCCGAGATAGAGGATGTAGCCCTTGTCGCCCTGGACGATCTCGACATTGGCGTTGCCCTTGACCGCGGCAAGCTGGTCCTTGGAGAGGTTGCGGGCGATGTCGATGTCGCCCTTCTCCAGCAGCAGGCGCTGCGAGGCCGGCTCGGCGACATGGCGGACGATGACGCGCTTGGTCTTGGGCGCGCCCTTGTACCAGCCCTCATTGGCGTCGAGCGCATATTGCTCGTTCGGACGATAGGCGCGGACCTTGTAGGCGCCCGAACCGGCCGAGGCCAGCTTCAGCCAGCCATTGCCCCAGTCGCCATCCTTCTCATTGGCCTTGACCAGCTTGGAGTCGACGATCGAGGCGACGCCGGAGGTCAGACAGTTCAGGAAGAAGCTCGGCGCGAACGGCTTGGAGACGGTGATGACGACGGTGTTGTCGTCGGCGGCTTTCACCTTGTCGAGCACCGTGTCCTTCGTCAGGCCGAACTGGGTGAGGATGAAGCCCGGCGACTTGTTGAGCGTCACGGCGCGCTGGAAGGAATAAACCACGTCGGCGGCGGTGAGCGGGTTGCCGGAATGGAACTTGACGCCGGGCCGCAGCTTGAAGGTGTAGGTCAGGTTGTCGGGACTGACGGTCCAGCTCTGGGCGAGCTCGCCGATCAGCGCGTTGTTGTTCTTGAGGTCGACGCCGATCAGCTTGTCGTAGAGGTTGGTGACGACCTCGACGCCGGAGAATTCGAAGGCCTCGGCCGGGTCGAGCGTGATGATGTCGTCGATCTGCTTGGCCATGACGATGGTGTCCTTCGGCGTCTGGGCCTGGGCCGTCGAGGCCATCAGGACGGCGAAGGCCGAAGCCGCCATCAATTTCGCGACATGACGCATGGAAATCCCCATTGTGCGGTTTTGCGGGCGCTCGGGTGCCCGTTGGGGCGCAATGTGGAGCCAGAGCGGGGCGGATGTCCAGCGCCTCGCAATGCGTCCAAAATGCCCCGCCAGGACTGCTCGCTTCTTGCGCATACGAAGCGGGTTTCCGGCGCATTCTTGCGCAAGGACGGGCTTGCTCCGGTCCACTCCCCGATTATCGTGGACAGGTCAGGCCGCCCGGCCCGGCGAACCCTGAACGCAGGCGCCCGCCCTTGGCCATCATCGCTGCTCTGCATCACGTCACACATTACCGCTACGACCGGCCGGTCACGCTCGGGCCGCAGATCATCCGCCTGCGTCCGGCCCCGCATTGCCGCTCGGCGGTGCAGAGCTATTCGCTGAAGGTCACGCCGGCGCAGCATTTCGTGAACTGGCAGCAGGATCCGAACGGCAACTGGCTCGCGCGCTATGTCTTCCCGGAGCCCGTCAGCGAGTTCCGGATCGAGGTCGACCTCGTCACCGAGCTCTCGATCATCAACCCCTTCGATTTCTTCGTCGCGACCGAGGCCGAGAACTTCCCCTTCGCCTATCCCGAAGAGCTGCACGACGAGCTCGCGCCCTATCTTGTCACCGAGACGGCGGGACCGCTGCTGAGCGGGCTTCTCGCGACCATCCCGCGGGAGAAGACCAACACCGTCAACTTCATCGTCGACCTCAACGCACGTCTCCAGAAATTGATCGCCTATGGGATCCGCATGGAGCCCGGCGTGCAGGAACCGGAGCAGACGCTGACGCTGAAGGCGGGCTCCTGCCGCGACACCTCCTGGCTGCTCGTCCAGATCCTGCGCCATCTCGGCCTCGCCGCCCGCTTCGTCTCCGGCTACCTGATCCAGATGAAGGCCGATATCGACCCGCTGGAAGGGCCGCGCGGCACCGACAAGGACTTCACCGACCTGCACGCCTGGGCCGAGGTCTACATTCCCGGCGCAGGCTGGATCGGGCTCGACCCGACCTCGGGTCTGCTTACCGGCGAGGGCCATCTGCCGCTGGCTGCGACGCCGCACTACCGCTCGGCCGCGCCGGTCAGCGGCATGGCGAGCTATGCCGAGACGCAGTTCGACTTCGAGATGGAGGTGACGCGCGTCCACGAGGCGCCGCGCATCACCCTGCCCTTCTCCGACGAATCCTGGACACGGCTCGATGCGCTCGGCGAGCAGGTCGAAACCGACCTTGCAGCGCAGGATGTCCGCCTCACCATGGGCGGCGAGCCGACCTTCGTCTCGATCGACGACCAGTCGGGCGAGGAATGGAACACCGCCGCCGTCGGGCCGACAAAGCGCCAGCGCGCCGATGTGCTGATCCGGCGGCTGCGCGAGCGCTTCGCGCCGGGCGGCATGCTGCATTACGGCCAGGGCAAATGGTATCCCGGCGAGAGCCTGCCGCGTTGGGCGTTCGCCCTGTACTGGCGCCAGGATGGCGTGCCGATCTGGCGCAATGCGGCGCTGATTGCGCGCGAGCCCGGCGCCCTCACCGGCAGCGACCGCGAGCATGAGGTCGTGCCGACGCCGGCCGCCGTCGAGACGCTCGCGACGGGCCTCGCCGAGCGGCTCGGCATCGGCCCCGATCATGTGCTGCCGGCCTATGAGGATACCGGGCACTGGCTGGTGAAGGAGGGGCAGCTACCCGCCAATGTCGACCCGCTCGACCCGAAGCTCTCCGACCCCGAGGAGCGCGCCCGGATGGTGCGGGTCTTCGAGCGTGGCCTCGACAAGCCGAGCGGCTACGTCATCCCGGTACAGCGCTGGCAGGCAGCGGCGAACGACCGCCGCTGGCGCTCCGAGAAATGGAAGCTGCGGCGCGGCAAGCTCTTCCTGGTGCCGGGCGATTCCCCGGTCGGCTATCGCCTGCCGCTCGGCTCGCTGCCGCATCTGCCGAAGAGCGACTATCCGCACATCCACCCGCAGGACCCGCTGGAGCCGCGCGGCCCGCTGCCGGGCTCCTCGGCCGCGGCTCCGGCTCCGCCGGCGGGAATCAGTGCCGTCGCAGCTGCGCCTCCCGCGAGCCCGATCCAGCCGTCCCGCACTGTCGATAGTGCCGGTCCGACCGCACGGCAGGACGTGGTCGAGCAGGACCTCACGGCCGAGGCGGTGCGCACCGCGCTCAGCATCGAGGTTCGCGACGGAGTGCTCTGCGTCTTCCTGCCACCGGTCGAGCGGCTGGAGGATTATCTCGACCTGATCGCCAGCATCGAGGCCGCCGCCGAGGAGAGCGGCCAGCCGGTGCATATCGAGGGTTATGCGCCACCGCACGATCCCCGCCTTGCGGTCATCAAGGTGACGCCCGATCCCGGCGTGATCGAGGTCAACGTCCATCCGGCGCGAAACTGGGCGGAGGCGGTCGCGATCACGCGCGGCGTCTATGAGGACGCAAGGCAATCGCGGCTCTGCGCCGAGAAATTCATGGTCGACGGGCGCCATACCGGCACCGGCGGTGGCAACCATGTCGTGCTCGGCGGCATCACCCCCGCCGACAGCCCATTCCTGCGCCGACCGGACTTGCTCAAGAGCATCGTGCTCTACTGGCAGCGCCACCCGTCCCTGTCCTACCTGTTCTCCGGCCTGTTCATCGGCCCGACCAGCCAGGCGCCGCGCATCGACGAGGCCCGGCACGACCAGCTCTACGAACTCGAAATCGCGCTGGCGCAAACGCCGGGGCCAGGCGAGCCGGCGATCCCGCTCTGGCTGGTCGACCGGCTCTATCGCAACCTGCTCGTCGACGTCTCCGGCAACACCCACCGCACCGAGATCTGCATCGACAAGCTCTATTCGCCGGACGGGCCGACCGGTCGGCTCGGGCTGATCGAGTTCCGCTCCTTCGAGATGCCGCCGGATGCGCGGATGTCGCTCGCCCAGCAATTGCTGATCAGGGCGCTGGTCGCCTGGTTCTGGCGCATGCCGCAGCGCGGCAGGCTGGTGCGCTGGGGCACGGCCCTGCACGACCGGTTCATGCTGCCCGAGATGGTGGCGCAGGATTTCCGCGAGGTGCTCGATGACCTCGCCGGCGCCGGCTACGCTTTCGATCCAGCTTGGTTCGCCGCGCAGCAGGAGTTCCGCTTCCCGTTCTTCGGCAAGGTCGCCCAGGGCGGCGTCGAGCTCGAACTGCGGCAGGCACTCGAGCCCTGGCACGTCATGGGCGAGGAAGGCGCGATCGGCGGTACGGTGCGCTATGTCGACTCTTCAGTCGAGCGCCTGCAGGTCAAGGCCAGCGGCCTCGTGCCCGGCCGGAACGTCATCACCTGCAACGGACGGGCGCTGCCGATGAGCGAGATCGCTTCGGGAGTCGCTGTCGCCGGGCTGCGCTTCAAGGCGTGGCAGCCGGCCTCGGGCCTGCACCCCACGATCCCGGTGCATGCGCCGCTGACCTTCGACATCGTCGACATATGGGCCGGCCGCTCGCTCGGGGGCTGCGTCTACCATGTCGCCCATCCCGGCGGGCGCAACTACGAGACGCCGCCGGTGAATTCCTACGAGGCCGAGGCGAGAAGACTCGCCCGTTTCGAGGCGATCGGCCATAGTCCCGGTCCGCTGGCGATTCCCGCCGAAGAGCGCAATCCGGAGTTCCCCATGACCCTCGATTTGCGTCGCCCGATCGGGGCCTAGAGTATGGCGCGGAAAAGTGGGAACCGGTTTTTCGCCGATGCCATGCTCTAAACCAAAGTGGACGATCACGGTTTTCACATTCGGACGATACCGTCCGAATGCGCTGTGATCTAGGGTCGCGCCATGGCGCTGCACGGCAGGTTGAACTCGGCGCGGACACGGGGTGAGCGGCGCAATGCGCTGCTGGCGGGCTATCGTCCGCTGCCCGGCGCCTATGACGAGCTGATGGCTCCGGACGGAACCGTGCGTCCGCAATGGGAGCCATTCCTCGCCGAGTGGTCCGGTCTCTCCGCCGACGAATTGCAACGCCGCTTCGGCCTTGCCGACCGCCATGTCCGCGACACCGGCGTGTCCTACCGCGTCCATGGCGACGTCGATGCCAACGACCCGCTCGCCGGCGAGCGCGCCTGGCCGCTGAACCATGCCCCGCTGGTGATCACCGGCGCCGAATGGCAGGTGATCGCCGCCGGCGTCGCCCAGCGCGCGCAATTGCTGAACGCCGTGCTCGGCGACATCTACGGGCCGGGCCGGCTGGTCCGCGAAGGCGCGCTGCCGGCCGCGGCTATCACCGGCAGCCCCGACTATCTGCGGCCGCTGCAGGGAACGAACGGCGCCGGCCAGCTCCAGACCTACGCCGCCGATCTCGGGCGCGGGCCGGACGGGCGCTGGTGGATACTCGGCGACAAGACGCAGGCACCATCGGGTGCGGGCTACGCGCTGGAGAACCGGCTGGCGCTCGGCCGCGCCTTCCCCGACCTGTTCCGGACGATGAATGTCGAGCGGCTGGCAGCCTTCTTCCAGAGCTTTCGGACCGGGCTCGTCGCCCGCGCCAGGCGCGTCGAGCCACGCATCTGCCTGCTGACCCCGGGCCAGCTCAACGAAAGCTATTTCGAGCAGGCCTATCTCGCCCGCTATCTCGGCTTCCTCCTGGTCGAGGGCGGCGATCTCGTGATGCGCGACGGGCTGGTGCATGTGCGTACCATCGCCGGCTTCAAGCGCGCCGACGTGATCTGGCGCCGTATCGACGGCGATTTCGCCGACCCGCTCGAGCTCAATGCCGCCTCGGCGCTCGGCGTGCCCGGCCTGGTCGAAGCGATCCGCCAGGACAATGTCGTCGTTGCCAACGGGCTCGGCTCGGGCGTGGTCGAGTCTCGCGCCCTGATGAGCTTCATGCCGGCTTTGGCGCGCGACATCCTCGGCGAGGAGCTGATCCTGCCGAACATCGCGACCTGGTGGTGCGGCCAGCCGCACGAGCGCCGGATCGTGCTCGACCGGCTCGACGAGATGAGCATCGCGCCCGCCTTCCGCGCCAATGGCGGAAGCCTCGACGACCAGCCGGTTCTGGTCGCCGACCTCGACCGCACCGCGCGCGAGCGGCTGCGTGCCGCGATCGAACAGCGCGGGCTCGACCATGTCGGCCAGGAGGTGGTGCGGCTCTCGACCATGCCCGTCCTCCACGACGGACGGCTGGAACCGCGCCCGATGACGCTGCGGGTCTTCGCCGCCGCGACACCGGAGGGCTGGCAGGTGATGCCGGGCGGCTTTTGCCGCATCTCCGACGAGACCGATGCGCGCGCCGTGACGATGCGCTCGGGCGTGCGCTCCAGCGATGTCTGGGTGACCTCGGACCAGCCGGTCGAGCCGGTGACGCTGCTGCCGAGCCCCGACAAGATCGCGATCCGCCGCATCGTCGGCATCCTGCCGAGCCGCGCGGCCGACAACCTGTTCTGGCTCGGGCGCTATCTGGAGCGAACCGAGGCGACGCTGAGATTGGTGCGCGCCGTGCTCGGCCGGCTGATCAACGCCGACGACCAGGCACCCGGCCACGCCGAGACGATCAAGCGCCTCGTCAACCTGCTGGTGGCCTGGGGCGCTGCTCCCGCCGGCCGCGGGAAGGCCATCGCCAGCCAGGCGACCAGCGCCCTTTTCGGACTGGAAGAATACGGCGCCGCCGCGGCGTCGATACGCGAAGCGCGCCGGACCGCATCGGTGATCCGCGAGCGGCTCTCGGTCGATGCCTGGCGCCTCTTCGGCGACCTGCAGCGCCAGCTCACCGCGCCGCGCAAGCCGGTGAGCGAGGGCGAGGCCTTCGAGGTCGCCGACAGCGCCCTGAAATCGCTCGCCGCCTTTTCCGGCCTGTCCCAGGAGAACATGGTGCGCGGCGCCGGCTGGCGCTTCCTCGACATCGGCCGGCGGCTCGAACGCGGCGTCACCACCTGCCGCTATGCCCGGCATTTCGCCGAGAGCGGCACGCCCGGAAACTGCCTCGACGCCCTGCTCGACCTGACGGATTCGCAGATCACCTATCGCTCGCGCTATCAGCTCGGCGCGGCGCTGCAGCCGGTTCTCGATCTCGTCATGCTCGATCCCTACAATCCGCGCTCGGTCGCCTTCCAGGTGGAGCGGCTCGACCAGGAGATCGCGGCATTGCCGACACTCAGCGACGACGGCATGCTGGAAGAGCCGCGCCGGCTGGCGCTCCGGCTCGCAGCAGAATGCCGCACGGCCGAGGCGAGCCGGCTCGACCGCGCCAGCATTCTTCTGTTCGAACAGTTGCTGATGGGGCTGTCGAACGCCGTCGCCGACCGCTACTTCCTGCAGAACGCGCATCCGGAAGGGTCGCGGATGACGCAGCTCGCATGACGGCAGCCGAGTGATCTACGAAATTCGACATCTCACCAGCTACGCCTATGCGCGGCCGGTGCCGTTCGCGCGCTGCATCCTGCGCGTGCTGCCGCGCGAGGGCGACGGCCAGCACGTCGTCGCAAGCGAGCTCAGCGTGACGCCACGCTCCGTCGAGCGGCATGACGGGATCTGCTTCTTCGGCAACCGCACGACCACGTTGACCATCGCGAAGCCGCACCGCGAATTGCGGATCGAGACCAGATCGCGGGTCGAGGTGAACCGCGCTGCGGCGCCTTTTCCGGCGCTGACGCGGAATTGGGAGGAGGTGACGGCCCTGGCCCAGGGCGCACAGAGCCTCGCCCCGGATTCACCGGCGCAATACATCTATCCCAGCCGGCTGGTGCCGACCGTCGACGAGATCACCGCCTATGCGCAGGAGAGCTTCCAGGCCCGGCGCCCGGTGTTCGAGGCGGCTCGCGAGCTCATGGGCCGGGTCCGCCGGGACTTCACCTACGACCCCGAGGCGACGGAGGTCTCGACGCCGATCCGCGAGGCCTTCGCCCAGCGCCACGGCGTCTGCCAGGACTTCGCCCACATCATGATTGCCGGACTCAGGGGCCTCGGCCTGCCGGCGGCCTATGTCAGCGGCTATCTGCGCACCATCCCGCCGCCGGGCCAGCCCCGCCTCGAAGGCGCCGACGCGACCCACGCCTGGGTTATGGTCTGGTGCGGGCCGGAGACCGGCTGGATCGGCCTCGACCCGACCAATGACCTGATCGTCGGCGACGACCACATCATCACCGCCACCGGCCGCGACTATGCCGACGTCTCCCCTCTCGATGGCGTGTTGGTCGGGCCCGGCAGCCAGAAGCTCGACGTCAAGGTCGACGTGATCCCGGTGTCATGAGCGCGCTTCCGACGATACGCGGCATCCTGTTCGACAAGGACGGCACGCTGCTCGACTACCAGGCGAGCTGGGCCCCGATCAATCTGCGCGCCGGCCGCCTCGCGGCGCAGGGCGATGCGGCGCTGGAAGAGCACCTTCTCGTCCTCGCCGGCGTCGATCCTGCGACCGGCTTCTCGACCTCCGACGGGCTGCTCGCGGCCGGCAATACGCGCGAGGTCGCGCAGGCCTGGCACGTGGCTGGCAGCCCGTTCGCCATCGCCGAGCTGACCTTGCGGCTCGACGCGCTGTTCCAGGCCGGCGTCGCCAATGTCGTGCCGGTCTGTGATCTCGGCGCCCTCTTCGCCGGCCTGTCGGGCCGCGGTCTCGCGCTCGGGATCGCGTCCAGCGACAGCGAGGCCGCCGTCGCCGCCACCGCCGAGCGCTTCGGCATCGCCGGCCGGCTCGATTTCCTCTGCGGCTACGATTCCGGCCATGGCGCCAAGCCGGAGCCCGGGATGGTCGAGGGCTTCTGCCGCGCGACCGGACTGCCGGTGGATGCGGTCGCCGTGATCGGCGATTCAGCCCATGACATGCATATGGCTACTGCGGCCGGTGCCGGCCTGCGTATCGCCGTGCTGACCGGGGCCGGCAGCGCCGAGACCCTGCGCCCGCTCAGTCATCTCGTGCTGCCGAGCGTCGCCGATCTCGAGCAGGCGCTGTTCGCGTAGCCGGGCCAAAAGCTCAGACACCAGTCAAGTCGTTATCCCGGACAAGCCGCAGAGCGGCGCCGATCCGGGGTCCATTCCGGAGCGCTTCCGAAAGCGGTTCGGGAATGGATCCCGGGTCTGCGCTTCGCTCCGCCCGGGATGACCGCGCATTCTTCGAAGACAGCGGGAACGGCATTCCGGGAACGCGCAATCCGCCACGAAAAAGGGCCGCGCCTCGCGGCGCGGCCCTGACGTTCTGAATGACGCCCCGGCTTAGGCGAGCGTGTAGGCGGTCTTCACCGTGGTGTAGAACTCCTTGGCATAGGCGCCCTGCTCGCGCGGGCCGTAGCTCGAGCCCTTCCGGCCGCCGAACGGCACGTGATAGTCGACGCCCGCCGTGGCCAGGTTGACCATCACCATGCCGGCCTCGCTGTTGCGCTTGAAATGCGTCGCATGCTTCAGCGAGGTGGTGCAAATGCCGGCCGAGAGGCCGAAATCGGTGTCGTTGGCGAGCGCGAGCGCCTCGTCATAATCCTTGACGCGGATGACGTTGGCGACCGGGCCGAAGACCTCCTCGCGCGAGATGCGCATGGCATTGGTGGTCTCGGTGAACAGCGCCGGCTGGAGATAGAAGCCGGGCGTCTCGCGGTTGAGCAATTCGCCGCCCCAGGCGAGCTTGCCGCCCTCGTCGCGCGCGATCTGAATGTACTTCAGGTCCTGGTCGAGCTGGCTCTGGTCGACCACCGGGCCGATATGGGTGCCGGCCTTCAGGGCGTCGTCGATCGACAGGCCCTTGAGACGCTCGATCGCGGCCTCGACGAAACGGTCATGGATGCCGGCCTGGACAATCAGGCGCGAGGAGGCGGTGCAGCGCTGGCCGGTGGAGAAGAAGGCGCCCTGGACGGCGGCCTCGACCGCGACCTTGAGGTCGGCGTCGTCGAGCACGACGAGCGGATTCTTGCCGCCCATCTCCAGCTGGACCTTCTTCATCGGGTTGCCCGCGATGCAGGCCGCCGCGACCTTGCGGCCGGTCGCGACCGAGCCGGTGAAGCTGATCGCGTGCACGTCCTTGTGCTCGAGTAGCGCCTGCCCGACGACCGAGCCGCGGCCCATCACCAGGTTGAGCACGCCCTTGGGCAGGCCAGCGCGCTGGATGATGTCGACCAGCGCCCAGGCGGAGCCCGGAACGAGGTCCGCCGGCTTGATCACGACGCAGTTGCCGTAGGCCAGCGCCGGCGCGATCTTCCAGGCCGGGATCGCGATCGGGAAGTTCCAGGGCGTGATCATGCCGACGATGCCGACAGGCTCGCGCGTCACTTCGACGCCGACGCCCGGACGGACCGAGGGGATGCTCTCGCCGCCGAGACGCAGACACTCACCGGCGAAGAAAGCGAAGATCTGGCCAGCGCGGCCGGCCTCGCCGATGCCCTCTGCGAGGGTCTTGCCCTCTTCGCGCGACAGCAGGCGACCGAGTTCGTCCTTGCGGGCGAGGATCTCGTCGGAGGCCTTCTTCAGGATCTCGTAGCGCTCCTGCGGCGTGGTGCGGCTCCAGGCCGGGAAGGCGGCCTTGGCGGCAGCGACCGCATTGTTGGCATCCTCGACGGTCGCCTGGGCGTACTCGCCGACGACGTCATTGGTGTTGGAGGGGTTGATGTTGCGCGAAGCGTTCTGCGAGCCGGCCCACTCGCCGGCGATCAAATTCTTGAAGGGAGCATTCATCGAGAAACCTCGCGCCTGATCGGAAGAGGAGGTGGTCTTAACGCCTTTGGCTGGCCAAGGCCATGCTAGAGCGCCTGCCGAAATGCCCGGCGGTCGCGCCGCCAGCGCATGCTTTGGCCACGACGAGATCGGCCATGCTAGGGAGGAGTATTCGCTGCGAAGCGACAGCTGCCCTTAACCTTTTGCGGGCACGGTTCGAATCGATATGACCGTAGGCCGGGATCCATCCCCTTCGCGCGAAACCAGCGCAGCCGAAATCGGCAGGACCACGTCTCCGGCCCTCCTCGCCCTGCGCCGCGCCGCCCTGCTCGCGGTCGTGACTTTCGGCGCCGCGCTGTTCGGCCATCTTACCCGCCCCGTCGGCTTCCTCGCCTCGTTCTGGGTGGCGAATGCGCTGCTGATCGGCATTCTGGTCCGCGCCCCGCAACTGGCGACGTTCACAGGCTGGCTCGCCATTGCCGCGGGATATCTCGCCGCGGATTTCGCCATGGGCGGCGGATTCCTGCTGACGCTCTGGCTGACCGCCGCCAATCTCGCCGGCGTCGTCGCCGGCTTCGTGCTGTTCCAGCGCATCGACCCGACAGATCGCAGGCTCGAACGGCCGCAATCACTGCTCTTCCTGCTGCTGATCAGCGCAGCCGCCGCAGGTGCGGCGGCGATCGTCGGCAGCGGCAGCATCATCGTCTTCTTCGGCGGGAGCTTGCGGCACGCCGTCGAGCTTTACCTGACCAGCGAGCTCGCCAGCAATCTCGTTGTGCTCCCCATGGTGCTGACCGCGCCGCCATTGCGCACGCTGCGCGAGCACGCCGGCGCCCTCGGCCGCTCGGTCCGCCCGCTGCTGCCGGTAGCGGCGCTGCTCGTCTCGATCGCCGCGGGCAGCATGATCGGCGGATCAGGCGCCATCTCGGCCCCGATGCCCGCTCTGCTGTGGTGCGCGCTGAGCTATGGCGTGTTCCCGACGGCGGTGCTGACCTTTGCCACCGGTCTTTGGCAAGGCACGGCTCTGGTGACCAACCTGCCGCCGAGCGCGGCGGAGTTCCTGCCCGCGGTCATCGCGCATCGTCTCAGCCTCGCCCTGCTGGCGCTCGGCCCAATCATGGTTTCCAGCATCAACAGCGCGCGCAGCGAGCTGGTGAAGGAGCTGAACCGGGCGGCCAACGAGGATTCCCTGACCGGAACCTTGTCGCGCAGGGCATTCATGCTGCGCAGCGAAGCCGTGCTGGCGGAAAGTGCCCGCAGGGGCGCCAGCCTCGCGCTGCTGATGCTCGATGCCGACCAGTTCAAGCGCATCAACGACGAGCACGGCCACGCCGCCGGCGATGCCGCGCTGGTCGCGCTGACCCGGCAGATCGGCGCAATGCTCAGACCGCAGGACCTGTTCGGGCGGATGGGCGGCGAGGAATTCGCGATCGTCCTGCCAGAAACCGAACCCGTCGACGCCCTGGCCGTGGCGGAGCGCCTTCGGGAGGCCTGCGCCAACATCGAGCTCATGCTCGATAATGGCAGGCTTGTTCGCATCACGATGAGCATCGGTCTGGTATGCCGCCCGGCGGCCACCGTCTCGCTGCAAAGCCTGCTGAAGCAGGCCGATGAAGCGCTCTATGCCGCCAAGCGGGACGGGCGCAACCGGGTGGTGCAGGCCGCGCCGCTCGCAGCCTGAGTGGCCTCACTTCTCCTTAATCGAGAGCCCGTTCTTTCCGACCGAGATCTCGACGCCTTCCGGCTGCTTCTTCTCCTGATAGAGCGCATAGCTCGTCGCGGCGAGGCCTGCGATGAGCAGGCCGACGAGGAGGAAGAGAAGGTTGCGCGAGACGGTCATGAATTAGGACTCCAGTCATGAAAAAGCGCCGCTCTCGCGCGGCGCTCTGACTGGAACGCGCTTATTCGCGTGCGGTTCCCGGGGGCATGCCGAGTTCGGCGCCACCTGCCCCCGCCTCGCGTGCCTCCGCCTGGGCTGCGAGCCTGCCGAGCCAGGCGACCGCGACGCTCGACCAGGTGATGCCGAGGCACCAGCCGCCGAGCACGTCGCTCGGCCAGTGCACACCGAGATAGATGCGGCTGACGCCGATCGCGATGATCAGGAGCCAGGCGACCCAGAGACAGATCCGCGAGATATCGGCCCGGCGCGAAGCGATGCCGACGAAGCCAGCAATGCCGAGCAGCACGACCGCCGAGAGGAAGGCGTGCCCGCTGGGAAAGCTCGCGGTGAAAGTCAGGGCCGCATGCTCGACGATGTCGGGGCGTTCGCGCCCGATCGCGATCTTCAGAAGCGTGCTGGCCGCCACCCCCGACAGCACGGTCACGATGAGCCCGAGCGCCAGGCGCCAATGGCCGCAGAGCCGCAAAGTGAGGGCCGCCACCACCGTCATCGTGCCGAGCGCGACGAAGCTGCCGAGCGCGGTGACATCGCGCATCATCTCGCGAAACCAGGCCGGCCCGAGCGGGGTCGACGGGTCGGCGGCGTCGCGAAACAGCATCACCAATCTGGTGTCGAAGGCGAAATCACGGCCGGCGATGACGAAGATCGCGAGGCCGAGGAAGCCGAAAGCCGCGGCGGTCGGCAGGAGAAAACGCGGCTGCAGGAGAAACATCGAGAGCTATCCAGGAGGGAGTGGCGGCGGCCTATGACGAAAGCGTGTTCAGATTTCGGCCGGCCGCGCAGCGATGACCTGCAGCGCGGCGGGCAGCAACCGGTATTCGAGCGAGCCAGCGCGGCGTTCGACCTCGCCATCGAAGGTGACATGGCCGCGTCTCTTGTCGCGACGCGTCAGCGTCACCGCTTCGGCGGTCAGCGAGACGAGGTTGCGCGAGGTGCGCCAGCTTCCGGTCAGCATCGAAAGCGCCGCCTTGGCGCGCGAGAGCAAGCCACCGGTATCGAGGATGTGCACCTCCAACTGGCCGCCATCCAGCCGGTTGCGACGCCACTCGGCGCCGTCGAACTGGTTGACCGTGACCAGCACGGCGTCAGCCTCGACCTGGCGCTGCTCGCCGCCGATCTCCATCGCGACGCGGATCGGACGGGTGAACAGGATCGAGCGCGTCGCGGCAAAGGCGAAGGCGATGGTGCGGCTGAAGGGAAAGCGCCGGCGGGCATGCTCGCGTTCGCGGGCCATCAGGCTGAAGAAGCCCATGCCGGAAATCGAGTGGAACGGTCTCCCATTGATGCTACCGAGGTCCATGGCAACGGGCTCGCCCCGGCAGAGCGCCGCGACCCGCTCCTCGATCGTTCCGAGCAGGCCGAGATCGCGGCCGAGCACGTTGACGGTGCCGAGCGGCAGGATGCCGACCGGCCGCGTGCAACCGAGCAGCACGGGCAAGGCGCCGTTGACGGTGCCATCGCCCCCGGCGATCACGGGAATGATGTTCTCGTCCTCGATCGCCGTGCGCAGGCGCTCCTGAATCTGGCGCGGCGGCAGCAATTCGATCTCGGCACTGCAACCGGCCGCGGCGAAAGCCTCCTCGAGGCGATGCGAGAAATTATCGGCCCCGGCCTCGAGCACGGTACCCGCACGCGCATTGGCGATGACCCGGAAGCAGCGGAGCTGCGCCCTCGCCTCAGGCTCGACCGATGGTTCCGACAGGTCCGGCATGGCTAGGCGGCGATATGGGCACCCCTTTCGTCCGGCACAAGGCGCGGCCGCGGCGACGACGCGCACAGCGGAATCTCCTCGGCGACTTCCTCGGTGACCACTTCAAAACGCTGCAGGAGGTGGGAGCCGAAGGAATTCAGCATCGGCACGTCGGTGGCGTCGCGGCCGCGCGCGATGACGACCCGGCCGATACGGGGTTGGTTGTGCCGCGCGTCGAGCGTGTACCAGCGCCCGTCCAGCCAGACCTCTAACCAGGCGTTGAAATCCATGGGCGCCGGGTTCGGCGGCACACCGATGTCGCCGAGATAGCCGTTGCAGTACCGGGCGGGAATGTTGAGGCAGCGGCAGAAGGCGACGGCGAGGTGCGCGAAGTCGCGGCAGACGCCGATGCGCTCCTCATAGGCCTCGGCGGCGGTGCGGGTGCTGCGCGCGAAGGCATAGCCGAAAGTCAGGTGGTTATGGACGAAATCGACCACCGCCTGCACCCTGCCCCAGCCCGGCTGGAGATGGCCGAACAGGTTCCAGGCCGTGTCCATCAGCTTGTCGGTCTCGCAATAGCGGCTGCCGAGCAGGAAGACCATCAAGTCAGCGGGAATCTCGGCGGGCGACAGCTGGCGCGCAGTGGGCGCAACGACGTCGGGCCGGCCGCCATCATAGATCAGGCCGCTCGCCTCGAGCCGAACGCCGCCAGCCGGCGCAACCATGCGGCGGCAAATGTTGCCGAACATGTCGAAATGCCGCTCGACACGCAGCGGAACGCCAGCGTCCGCAAGGCCGGTCGCGCAGATATCGTCCGGCGCCAGCCGGTCGTTACGCCGAGAAGGGTGGACGTCGAGCATGGTCACCAGCGGGGTCGGCCGGTCACAGACGATCTCGATGCGATAGCCGTAGCGGATCTGCATTCCCGTCTCCTCTATCACTCTGGAATTCGCCGGTGGGCCCCGGCGCGTCTTCTGCGGACACCGCCATGCGCGCCTGCCCGGAGCCGGAGCGCCTGCCCTAAAAAAGATGCGGGCCTTTCGGCCCGCATCACGCTGTCGCAGCGATCCGGCTGGGGGGATAGCAATCGCCGCGACGGGCGCCTTGGAGAAGCGACAGCCGCAGGGGCCGTCACATCATCCAGTAGGGCATGGTGCCGTAGTAGTCGTGCACGCGCTTGCCGTATTCCTTGTCGTGCCAATCGGGCTCGCCATCGCTGCCGTACATCGGCGCGGCCTCGAGCTTTTCGCGCGTCAGCGGCACGACATAGCCGCCACGGTCGACATCGTAGTCGAGCATGCTCCACGGGACGGGATGATACTTCTCGCCGAGCCCGAGGAAGCCGCCGAACGACATGATGGCGTAGGCGACCTTGCCGGTCGCCTTGTCGAGCATGACGTCATAGATCGAGCCGAGATGCTCGCCTGCGGCATTGTAGACGTCGGTGCCGGCGACGCGGGCGCCGGCGATCAGCGGGTTGGCAGCAGTCGCAGCCGCGGTCATCGTTGCGCTCATCGTTTCCCTCCATCGAATTCACGGGCCAGCGCGAACCGGCCTGCCAAACCAACGCCGCAACTTGGTCGCTGTTCCACGGCAAGAGAGACAAATTCGACGAGCCTGCCGGCCGGACGGGTTCGCCCGCTGCAGGCACTGGCTTGGAGTTCCGGACCTGCGACCCGCAGGCCTCATCCGGAACCTTTGCCGACACGGTTCGTTGATGCCGCAGGTGATGGGCCGTTGCCGTCTCGCTGCGGTGGCTGCCCGGAGCGTGTCGGACCATGCCCCGGCGAAAGACGACCCAAGCCGAGGAGGCGAGGCAGCCCCTCCCGCCTCCGGCGCAAAGCAAGGACTAAAGCCATGAAAAAACTCATCATCGTCGCCCTGGCCGCCGGTTCTCTCGGCGCCTGTACGGCGCGTGAGGAAAACACGGCGACAGGCGCCCTGATCGGTGCCGGCACGGGCGCCGTCATCGGCGGCCTTGCGACCGGCCGCGCGGGTGGTGCAGCGGCAGGCGCAGCGATCGGCGGCGTCGGCGGTGCCATCATCGGAAATGCGACCACGCGCGACCGGGTCTGCGTCGGACGAGACGAATGGGGTCGCCGCGTCAGCTACGCCTGCTGAGCCGGCCAGGATATTCTCTAGCCGCGAGGGGCGGTGCCCAACCGCTCCTCGTCGGCGCTAGACTTTGCCATAGGGCCCGAAGCGGCCGATGAAGCGATGGCGGCCACCCGGATAAAGCAGGCGCACCGCGGTTACCGGTTCGCGCTGGTTCCAGGTCCGCCGCTCGACAAGCAGGCAGGGCTCTCCCTCGCCGATGGCGAGGAGCTGTGCCTGATCGATCTCCGCCGCGACGGCGCTGATCGCGTGCTCCGCCTGCGACCACAGGCTGTTCTGCAGCAGCCAGTCCCCCGGCGGCATGGCGGCAAACTGCTCCTGTCCGGCCGCCAGCACGGTGGCGAGATGGATCACCCGCTCTTCCAGCACATGCGGCACGCCGTCAGCGAAGTGCAGCACCGTCAGATGCACCACCTCGACGGCTCGGCCGAGTTCGAACAGGGCGACGACCGGCCGTTGCGCCCGGCCGTCGCGCCGCGCCAGGATCCTGTAGGAATACTCATGGCCCAGCCCGCGCACCTCTTCGGGAATCGAGAGGATGTCGAGCATGGCATGGCTCGCCGGCGGGCTCGCGACGATGGTGCCGGAGCGGCGCCGGCGTGTGATCAGCCCTTCGCGCGCCAGCTGCCCCAAAGCGCGGTGCACCGTCATGCGGGAGGCACCGAGGCGCTCCATCAGGGCATGCTCGGGCGGCACGACCGTCCCCGGCGGCCAGGCGCCGTTCAGGATGAGGTCGCGGATGGCGCGCCGGATCTGGTCATAGAGCGGACCGGCGCCATCGAGAGCTACGGCGTCGATCTGGCTTGCGGACATGGACTCTTTCCGGCTCAGGCGAGCAGATTTCGGATGACTGCGCCATAGCGCGCGGCGATGCGCGCCCGGTCAATGTGCCGGCCGCCGCTGACCACAGTCTTTCCACCGACGATCACGGTCTCGACCGGCAGGGCGGACGCCGCGAAGACCGCGCTGTCGAGCGCGAAGTCGCCGGACTTGCCGACCACGGCCGGATGGTCGGCAGCGAGCGTCACGAGATCGGCCCTCGCGCCCGGGGCGATGACGCCGATGGCCCGCCCGCAGGCCTGGGCGCCACCGGCGCAGGCATCCTGCCAGAGCCTGACGCCGGCCGATGTGCCGGGTTCGGCCCAAAGCGCGCGGCGTCGGTCGCGCAGGCGCTGCGAATATTCGAGCAGGCGCAGTTCGCCGCCGGCCCCGATCTCGATATTGGAATCGCTGCCGACACCGATGCGCCCGCCGGCGGCGCGATAGCGAACGCCGTCGAAGATGCCATCGCCGAGATTGGCCTCAGTGATCGGGCACAGGCCCGCCACCGCGCCGCTGCGCGCCATGGCGTCGCGCTCGGCGTCGCTCAGATGCGTCGCATGGATCAGGCACCAGCGCCCGTCGACGGCGACGCTCTCCAGCAGAAGCTCGACCGGGCGGTGGCCGGTAATGGCGATGCTGTCCTCGACCTCGCGCATTTGCTCTGCGACATGGATATGCACCGGGGTTTCAGGCCTGAGCGCGGCGATCCAGGGCAGGTCGTCGAGCGCCACCGCCCGCAGCGAATGCGGCGCGACGCCGACCCTGGCGTCCGGCAAAGAAGCGACCGCCTTCTCGCTGCTCTCGAGAAGCCGCTGATAGGCGTCGCGATCATTGAGGAAGCGGCGCTGGCCGGGCGCGGCCGGCGCCTTGCCGAAATTACCGTAGCGATAGAGCACCGGCAGCAAAGTGAGGCCGATGCCGGCCTCTCCGGCTGCCGCCGCGATCGCCCCGCCCATCGCGGCGATGTCGGCATATTCGCCGCCATCCTTGTCGTGATGCAGATAGTGGAACTCGGCAAGCGCGGTGAAGCCGCCTTCAAGCATCTCGACCATGGCCTGGGCGGCGATCGCCTGGACATCGTCGGGGTTCAGCCGGTCGAGGAAGCGGTACATCACCTCGCGCCAGGTCCAGAACGAATCCTCGGAAGCGCCGCGCCGCTCGGAGAGACCGGCCATGCCGCGCTGGAAGGTGTGGCTGTGCAGATTGGGCAGGCCGGGCAAGGTCAACCCCGGCAGGCGGGTCGCGGCCGCCGGGGCCGCGCCATCGCGGGAGACCGAGGCGATGACGCCGTCCTCGACATGCAGCGTGACGCCCTGGGCAAACCCCTCCGGCAGCAACGCTTCCTCGAGATACAGTTCCTGCCTGACCGCCATGCCATCCACCTCTCTAATTGCATATGCAATTAAGCGCTTGCCTTTTGCATATGCAATTGGCTAGCTTACCCGGAACGAAAGCGAAGTCGAGAGGGTGCGACGGGCAATGGTGGCGGAAACGTCTTTGAGCTGCGACCGGCTCTGGCTGAATGCGCGACTGGCGACGATGGCCGAAGGCGCCTCCTCCGCCTATGGCGCGATCGAGGACGGGGTCATTGCAGCACGCGACGGGCGCATCGTCCATGTCGGCCCGCGCGCCACGGCGCCCGCCTTTTCGGCGGCCGAGACCATCGATTGCGAGGGCCGCTGGATCACCCCCGGCCTGATCGATTGCCACACCCATCTCGTCTATGGCGGCGATCGCGCCCATGAGTTCGAATTGCGTCTGAAGGGCGCGAGCTATGAGGAGATCGCCCGCGCCGGCGGCGGCATCGTCTCCTCGGTCAAGGCGACGCGCGGCGCGAGCGAGGACGAGCTCTTCGCCAGCGCCGACAAGCGCCTCGCCGCCCTGATCGCCGAGGGCGTCACCACCGTCGAGATCAAGTCGGGCTACGGGCTCGATACCGCTAGCGAGGTCAAGGTGCTGGCCGTCGCGCGCCGGCTCGGCCGTGAGCGCCCCGTCCGGGTCCTCACCACCTTCCTCGGCGCGCATGCGGTGCCGCCGGAGTTCAAGGGCCGGTCCGGCGATTATATCGACCTCGTCACCGGGCCGATGCTCGACGCCGTCGCGGCCGAGAACCTCGCCGACGCCGTCGATGTGTTCTGCGAAGGCATCGCCTTCTCGCCGGAGGAGACCGCGCGTGTCTTCGCCGCGGCCAAGGCGAAGGGTCTGGCGATCAAGATCCATGCCGAGCAGCTCTCTAATCTCGGCGGGGCGGCGCTCGCCGCCGGCATGGGCGCGCTCTCGGCCGACCATCTCGAGCATCTCGACGAGGCCGGCGTGATCGCGATGGCCAAGGCCGGCACCGTCGCGGTGATCCTGCCCGGCGCCTTCTACTTCCTGCGCGAGACGGTGAAGCCGCCGATCGAGCTCTTGCGCAAGCACGGCGTGCCGATCGCGCTCGCCACCGACGCCAATCCCGGCACCTCGCCGCTGACCTCGCCGCTCCTGACGATGAACATGGGCTGCACCCTGTTCCGGCTGACGCCGGAGGAGGCGCTGGCCGGCATGACCCGCAACGCCGCCCGCGCCCTCGGGCTCCAGGACGAGACCGGCACGCTGGAAGCCGGCAAGGCCTGCGACCTCGCGATCTGGGAGATCGAGCGCCCGGCCGAGCTTGCCTATCGCATCGGCTTCAACCCGCTTCACGCCCGCATCCGGAACGGACAATGACCACGCTCTCTCTCACCCCCGGCGAGGCCCGCCTCGCCGATTGGCGCCATGTTCTCGACGGCGCCACCGTCGCTCTTTCCGACACCGGCGCGATCGCCGGCGCCCAGGCGATCGTCGACGAGATCGTCGCCAAGGGCACCGTGACCTATGGCGTCAACACCGGCTTCGGCAAGCTCGCCAGCGTCCGCATAGCCGACGCCGACCTCGCCACGCTGCAGCGCAACCTCATCCTCTCTCATGCGGTCGGCACCGGCCCGGCCCTGCCGGACGAAGTCGTCGCGCTGATCCTTGCCATGAAGGCGGCGAGCCTGGCGCGCGGCGCCTCCGGCATCCGCCCCGTCGTGGTCGAGGCCCTGGTCGGCGCGCTCAGGGCCGGCGCATTGCCGGTCGTGCCGGCCAAGGGCTCGGTCGGCGCCTCCGGCGACCTTGCCCCGCTCGCCCATCTCACCGCCGCGCTGATGGGCGTCGGCGAGATCAGGCTGAAGGGCGAGGTGCTGCCGGCCGCCGAGGCGCTGAAGCGCATCGGCCAGGAGCCGCTCGCGCTAGGGGCCAAGGAAGGCCTCGCGCTGATCAACGGCACGCAAGTCTCGGCCTCGCTGGCGCTGGCCGGCCTCGCCAGCATCGCCCGTGTCTTCGACGCGGCGCTGATCGCCGGCGCGCTCTCGGTCGACGCTCTCAAGGGCTCCGACACGCCATTCGATCCACGCATCCAGAAGCTGCGCGGCCAGCCCGGCCAGATCAAGGTCGCGGCCCTGCTGCTCGACCTCGTCGCCGGCAGCGAGATCCGCGAGAGCCACCGCTTCGGCGACAGCAAGGTGCAGGACCCCTATTCGCTGCGCTGCCAGCCCCAGGTGATGGGCGCGGTGCGCGACCTCCTCGGCAACGCCGCCGCGACGCTCGCGATCGAGGCCAACGCCGTCACCGACAACCCGCTGGTGCTGGGGCCCGGCGAGATCGTCTCGGGCGGCAATTTCCACGCCGAGCCGGTCGCTTTCGCCGCCGACATGCTGGCGATGGGCGTCTGCGAGATCGGCAATCTCGCCGAGCGCCGCATCGCGCTGCTGGTCGACCCCGTGATGAGCGGCCTGCCGCCCTTCCTCGCCCGCGATGCCGGCCTGAACTCGGGCTTCATGATCGCGCAGGTAACCGCCGCGGCACTCGCCTCCGAGAACAAGCAGAAGGCCTATCCGGCTTCCGTCGACACCATCCCGACCTCGGCCAATCAGGAAGACCATGTCTCGATGGCGACGCATGGCGCCTTCCGCCTGATCGAGATGGCGAAGAACGCTGCCAGCATCATCGCGGTCGAGCTGATGGCCGCCGCCGAGGCGATCGAGCATCACCTCCCGATGAAGACCTCGCCGCGGCTCGAGCCCGTACTGGCGCTGATCCGGGCCAAGATCGCGCCTCTGACCGAGGACCGCTATCTAGCGCCCGACCTCGCCGCAGCGACGGAACTGGTGCTCTCGGGTGCGCTCGGCAAGGCCGCCGGCGTCGACAGCTACGGGGAGCTCTCGGCGTGAAGAACTCACCCTTTCCGTCATGGTCGGGCTTGTCCCGACCATCCACGTCTTCCTCGGTCGAGCGTGGTGTTCAAGACGTGGATGCTCGGCACAAGGCCGAGCATGACGAGGGAGGAAGCGCATGAGCGCCGGCATCGTCTCCGTCACGCGTGGCGCCTCGCCGCTCGTCCTGTCGATGCCGCATCCCGGCACCGGCCTGCCGGCCGAGGTTGCGGCGCAGCTCAATGCCCGCGGCAAGCAGGTCGAAGACACAGACTGGCACATGCGCCAGCTCTATAGCTTCGCCGAGCGCTTCCAGCCGACCATCGTCGAGGCCTCGCTGTCGCGCTTCGTCATCGACCTCAATCGCGACCCGGCCGGGGTCTCGCTCTATCCCGGCCAGGCGACCACCGAACTCGTGCCGACCACGACCTTTTCCGGCGAAGCGATCTGGACGATGCCTCCCGGAGAGACCGAGATCGAGCGGCGGCGAAAAGCCTATTTCCAGCCCTATCATGACGCGCTCGCCGCCGAGATCGCGCATGCCAAGGCGCAGCACGGCTTCTGCCTGCTCTGGGACTGCCACTCGATCAAGTCGGCGATCCCACGCCTGTTCCCCGGCACGCTGCCGACGCTCAATCTCGGCACCAATTCCGGCCGGAGCGCCGCGGCCGCAGTCGAAGCCGCCGCGGTCAAGGCCATGGCCGGCAGCGCCTTCACCCAGGTCGTCAACGGCCGCTTCAAGGGTGGCTGGATCACCCGGCATTACGGTCATCCCAGTGACCATGTGCACGCGCTCCAGATGGAGATCGCGCTCAGCGCCTACCTCGCCGACGAAGCTCCGCCCTGGACCTTCGACGCGGCCCGCGCCGCCAGCCTGCAATCCGCCCTCTCCGCCATGATCGAAGCCGCGCTCGCAGCGGCCAGCCACATCGAACGGACGAAGTCATGACCCGCATCGACAACAGCCGCGTCATCCGCAGCCCGAAAGGCACCGACCGCACCGCCAAGTCCTGGCTGACCGAAGCGGCGCTGCGCATGCTGATGAACAATCTCGACCCGGATGTCGCCGAGAAGCCTGGCGAGCTCGTGGTCTATGGCGGCATCGGCCGCGCCGCCCGCACCTGGGAGGATTTCGACCGGATCGTCGGCGCCCTGCGCGGGCTCGAGGCCGACGAGACGCTGCTGGTTCAGTCGGGCAAGCCGGTCGGCGTCTTCAAGACGCATCCGGACGCGCCGCGCGTGCTGATCGCGAACTCCAACCTCGTCCCGGCCTATGCCAACTGGGAGCATTTCCATCATCTCGATAAGGCCGGGCTGATGATGTACGGCCAGATGACGGCCGGCTCCTGGATCTATATCGGCACGCAGGGCATCGTTCAGGGCACCTACGAGACCTTCGTCGAGGTTGGCCGCCAGCACTATGATGGCAGCCTCAAGGGCAAGTGGATCCTGACCGGCGGCCTCGGCGGCATGGGCGGCGCCCAGCCGCTCGCCGCGACCATGGCCGGCGCCTCGATGATCGCGGTCGAGTGCAAGCCGTCCTCGATCGATTTCCGCCTGCGCACCCGCTATCTCGACGAGAAGGCGGACAGCGTCGACGAGGCGCTGAAGATCATCGAGGCCGCCCATGCCAAAGGCAAAGCCGTCTCGGTCGGCGTGCTCGGCAATGCCGCCGAGATCTTCCCGGACATGGTTCGCCGCGGCATCCGCCCGGATGTCGTCACCGACCAGACCTCGGCGCATGACCCGCTCAACGGCTATCTGCCGGCCGGCTGGACCCTGGAAGAATGGGAAGAGCGCAAGGAGCGCGACCCGGCCGGCACGATCGAAGCGGCGAAGAAGTCGATGGCCGAGCACGTCAGGGCGATGCTCGACTTCCAGCGCATGGGCGTGCCGACGCTCGACTACGGCAACAATATCCGCCAGATGGCCAAGGATATGGGCGTCGACAACGCCTTCGATTTCCCGGGCTTCGTGCCGGCCTATATCCGCCCGCTGTTCTGCCGCGGCATCGGCCCGTTCCGCTGGGCCGCGCTCTCCGGCGACCCCGAGGACATCTACCGCACCGACCAGCGGGTCAAGGAGCTGCTGCCGGACGACAAGCACCTGCACAACTGGCTCGACATGGCGCGCGAGCGCATCCAGTTCCAGGGCCTGCCGGCGCGGATCTGCTGGGTCGGCCTCGGCGACCGCCACCGGCTCGGCCTCGCCTTCAACGAGATGGTGGCCAAGGGCGAGCTCAAGGCCCCGGTCGTGATCGGCCGCGACCATCTCGATTCCGGGTCGGTCGCCTCGCCCAACCGCGAGACAGAGGCGATGAAGGACGGCTCGGACGCGGTCTCCGACTGGCCGCTGCTCAACGCGCTGCTCAACACCGCCGGCGGCGCGACCTGGGTCTCGCTGCATCATGGCGGCGGCGTCGGCATGGGCTATTCACAGCATTCGGGCGTGGTGATCGTCGCCGACGGCACGCCGGAAGCGGCCAAGCGCCTGGAGCGCGTGCTCTGGAACGACCCCGCCACCGGCGTGATGCGCCATGCCGATGCCGGCTACGACATCGCGCTCGACTGCGCCCGGGAGAAGGGGCTGAAGCTGCCCGGGATTTTGGGCTGAACCCACCTGTCATTCCGGGGCTCCGCGTAAGCGGAGAACCCGGAACCCACGACCGGGCGAGCATTGCCCAGACACGGCGTTGTACCCCGTCGTGGGTTCCGGGTTCGCCCTTCGGGCGCCCCGGAATGACAAGGGTGGCTGCTTGAATTCGAAGGACCGTTCCATGCGCATCATCCGCGCCGCCGACTGCCTGGTCATGCCGTGGAAGAACGGCGGCGGGACGACGACCGAGATCGCGGTGGCGCCCGAGGGCGCCTCGCTTGATAATTTCGACTGGCGCATCAGCATGGCCCATGTCGGGCAGGACGGGCCGTTCTCGTCCTTCCCGGGCATCGACCGGACGCTGTCGGTGCTGACCGGCTCGGGCATTACCCTCGCCTTCGGCGATGGCGAGCGCGTCAGGCTCGATCGCAGCAGCGCGCCCTACCCTTTCGCCGCCGACCGGGCCGTCGACGGGGTGCTGGTGGATGGGCCGATCGACGACCTTAATGTGATGAGTCGGCGCGGCCGCTGGCGCCACCGGGTCGAGCGGCTCTCCGGCGCAGGCGTGCTCACCGCAGCTGAGGGCTTGCTGATGCTGGTTGCCCGCAAGGGCGACTGGTTGGTGAATGGTGCGGCGCTACCCGCTGGCGACAATGCGATCCTGGAGGCGTCGGGGCATGTGGAGCTGGTCGTGCGCGGCAATGAGGCAGAGCTTTATGCGGTCTGGCTGACGATGAAGACGCGGGGAACCCTCTCCTGAAAGGAGAGGGCAGGGTGAGGTGTTCGGGAGAGATATCGCGAGCCTGAACCCATCCGCGTTCGACGTTCACGCAACTGGTCGGGCGGCCTACCCCTCTCCTTACAGGAGAGGGGATCCCGCGCGTGACATTCAGGCCGCCTGCCTCGGCTGCGGGCCGACATAGACCGATTGCGGCCTGATCAACCGGCCGGTCTCGATCTGCTCGCGGGCATGGGCGAGCCAGCCGGTGGTGCGACCGAGCGCGAAGACGCAGGTGAAGGCCTCCGGCGGGAAGCCGAGTGCCTCCAGCAGCAGCGCCGTGTAGAACTCGACATTGGTCTCGAGCGAGCGGCCCGGCTTGCGCTCGCGCAGGATGGCGAGCGCCGCCTGCTCGACCGCCTCGGCATGGCGCAGGCGCCCGGCATCGGCGCCGAGTTTCGCGATCGCCTGCTTCAGTGCATCGGCACGCGGATCGCGGACGCGATAGATGCGATGGCCGAAGCCCATCAGCCGCTCGCCGCGACCCAGCGCTTCTTCCAGCCAGGCGCGGGCATTGGCCGGCTCGCCGATCGCATCGAGCATCTCGATCACCGGCCCCGGCGCGCCGCCGTGCAGCGGCCCCTTGAGCGCGCTGATCCCGGCGAGCACAGCCGAAACCAGCCCGGCGCGGGTCGATGCGACGACGCGCGCCGCGAAGGTCGAAGCGTTGAGGCCGTGATCGGCGACCGTGACGAGATAGGTGTCGAGGGCGGCGGCCTGAGCTGCGGTCGGTGTCTCGCCGCGCAGCATGCGCAGCGTGTCGACCGCCTGCGACAGCGCCGGATCGGGGGCGATCGGGGCAAGGCCGCGCCGCTTGCGCACGGCGGCAGCAGTGAAGACGGCCGGCGCGGCGAGCAGCTTCAGCGCGGTGTCGGGCCCCTCGCCATCCGCGATCTGCGCCGTCCAGGCACGGATCGCCTCGACCGGCCCGAGATCATCCGACAGCGCAGTACGCTCGACGATGCCAAAGAGATCGGCGCGGGCCTGGCCAAGCGCTGCCGTCAGGTCACGCCTCTGCGGCAGGCCGGGCAGCAGGCCGTCGAACATCAGCGCCGCCATCTCCTCGAAGCTGGCGCGGCCGGCGAGCTCGGCGAGGCTGTGGCCCCGGATCACCAGGCGGCCGGCGGCGCCGTCGACTTCGGAGAGCACGGTATGGGCGGCGACGACGTCATCGAGACCATCGGACATGTCAGGAACTCCTCAAAGGCTTCGCCTGAGGATCGGCTCCCGCATTGCAACAATCAATCTTGAACAATATAATCAATATATCCGATGGAGGGGCGATGCAGGACTGGCTAACGGCACAGGAGGCGATGGCCCGGCTGCGCCTGAAGCCGCAGACGCTCTACGCCTATGTCAGCCGCGGGCTGATCGAGGCACGCGGCGATAGCGAGGATTCGCGCCGCAGCCTCTACCGAGCCGAGGACGTCGCCCGGCTGGCGCATCGCAAGGCGCGCGGGCGCCGTCCCGCCGCGATCGCCGAGGATGCGATCGCCTATGGCGAGCCGGTGCTCGCCTCCGCCATCACCACGATCGAGCGCGGCGGCCTCTGGTATCGCGGACAGGATGCGGCGCACCTCGCAGAGTGTGCCAAGCTGGAGGATGTCGCCCGCCTGCTCTGGGATTGCGGAACCCAGCGCTTCCCACCCTTGGCGACGATCGTCCCGCCGGGCGAACCGCTGGCGCGCATCTTCGCGGTTATCGCCGCACGGGCGGCGAGCGACCGTCCTATGGCCGGGCGGGCCAAGAAGGCGCTCTATCTCGAGGCTGCCGCGGTGCTCGACGCGCTGGTTGACGCCATCGCCGGCGGGCCGGGCGAAGGGCCGATCCATGCGCGGCTGGCGCGGGCCTGGGGTTGCGAAACGGAGGGCGCTGAGCCGATCCGGCGGGCGCTGGTCCTGCTCGCCGATCATGAGCTCAACGCCTCGACTTTCGCGGCCCGCGTCACCGCCTCGACCGGCGCCTCGCTCGCGGCCTGCGCCATGGCGGGCCTCGCCGCGCTCTCCGGCCCCCTGCATGGCGGCGTCGCGCCGCGGGTGCTGGCGCTGATGCGGGATATCGAGCGCGACGGGCTGGAGACCACCCTTGCGGCGCGGCTGGAGACCGGCGCGGGGCTGCCGGGCTTCGGCCATCCGCTCTACACCGACGGCGATCCGCGGGCGCGGGCCCTGCTCGCCGCCTTCGAGGCGCCGCCGGCCTATGCGCGGGCGCAGGGCGCCATCGGCGCACTGACAGGCGAGGAACCGAACATCGACTTCGCGCTGGCGGCGCTCGCTGCGCGGTTCGGCTTGCCGGCGGACGCGCCCTTCCAGATCTTCGCAGCCGCGCGCTGCACAGGCTGGCTCGCCCATGCGCTGGAGCAGAACGAGACCGGAAGGCTGATCCGGCCGCGCGCCCGCTATGTCGGCCCGGCACCTGCGGCTGCGGCCGGAGCCATGTAGTCGCGCGTCATCGGCAAGGTGTCGAGACGCTTGGCGAGCTGGAGCTGGAAGACCACCAGCCCGTCATAGCGGAAGCTCGCCTCGGAGGCGGCGAGGTAGAACTCCCACATCCTGGCGAAGCGCTCGTCATACATCGCGACAGCCTCGCCACGGCGCGCCAGGAAGCGCTCGCGCCAGGCCTTCAGCGTCTGCGCATAATGCAGGCGCAGCACCTCGACATCGGCGATGACCAGCCCCTCCTTCTCGACGGCCGCCGATATCTCCGACAGCGCGGGGATATAGCCGCCCGGGAAGATGTGCTTGGCGATGAAGGGGTTGGTCGCGCCGGGTGGCGTGGCGCGCCCGATCGTGTGGATCAGCGCGACGCCATCATCGACGAGCAGTTCCGAGATCTTGCGGAAATAGTCACGGTAGTAGCCGACGCCGACATGCTCGAACATGCCGACCGAGACGACCCGGTCGAAGCGTTCCTTGACGTCGCGATAATCCTGCAGGCGGAACTCGACCGGCAGGCCAGACTCCGCCGCGCGTTCGCTGGAGCGGGCGAACTGCTCCTCCGAAAGCGTGATGCCGGTGACGTGGCCGCCGGTCTGTCGGGCGATGCTCAGGCCGAGCCCGCCCCAGCCGCTGCCGATGTCGAGAACCCGCTGGCCGGGCTCCAGCGCCAGCTTCGCCGCGATCCGGCGCTTCTTGGCCTCCTGGGCCTCCTCCAGCGTGGCATCCGGCCGCTCGAAGAAGGCGCAGGAATATTGCTGGTCACCATCGAGGAAGAGCTCGAAGAAGGCGCGCTTGAGATCGTAGTGGTGATGGACGTTGCTTTTCGCCCAGCTCGGGGTGTTGTGCTGCTTGATGCGGCGGATCGAGGTCCGCAAGCGCCCCAAAGCCCCGGCCCAGGCCGAGGGCGGCTGGCGCGACAGCCCGCAGACCAAGGCTTCGAGCAGTTGATAGAGCGTGCCGCGCTCGACGATGACGCGGCCGTCCATCACCGCCTCGCCGAGGGCAAGCTCGGGATCGAGCGCGAGCCGCCATTCGGTCTCGCGGTCGGCAATCCTCAGCCGCACGGCCGCGGTCGAGCCCGACCCGGCCGAATGCAACGATCCATCGGCGAAGACGACGTCAATCCTGGGCTCCCGGACCAGCCGGGACAGCATTCTCGCAATCAGTGCGCGCATGGCCCCACCTCATGGCAGTGCCCCTTTGCAGTGTAGAATGGCAACGGCACCCGGCCTTGCGGCAGATGAGCCGATGCAATTCCGCTCTACACTGGCCGCATATCGCGGCCGTCAGCCCCATTTGCAGGAAAGATGGTGGTGCGCTTCACCTGTCGCCAGTGCCGCCGGCCACTACGCCGCTGCAACTGCAGGGCGGTACCGCAACCGCGCCGCCTCAGTGCCCCTCGGCGGCCAGCACGGCCTCGACGCGGATCTCCTCGACCAGCCGCTCCTTGAGCGCGACGAAGTTCGGCGTGGTCTTGATGGTGTAGGGGCGCGGATGCGGCAGGTCGATGGCGATGTCGGCCTTGATCCGGCCGGGCCTCGCACTCATCACCACGACGCGCGAGCCGACGAAGATCGCCTCCTCGATGTCGTGGGTGACGAAGAGCACGGTCTTCTGCTCGCGCTCCCAGATGCCGAGCAGCATTTCCTGCATCAGCGCGCGGGTCTGGTTGTCGAGCGCGCCGAAGGGCTCGTCGAGCAGCAGGATCTTTGGATCGTTGGCGAGGGCGCGGGCGATCGCGGTGCGCTGCTGCATGCCGCCGGAAAGCTGCTTCGGGAAATGATCGACGAAGCCGGACAGGCCGACGCGCTCCGCCCATTTGCGGGCGATGTCGAGCCGCTCGCGCTCCGGAACGCCCTTCTCGCGCAGGCCGAAAGCGATGTTCTGGACCACGGTCAGCCAGGGGAAGAGCGTGTAGCTCTGGAAGACGAAGCCGCGATCGGCGCCCGGCCCGGTGACCGGTGCACCGTCGAGCAGGATCTTGCCTTCGCTCGCCGTCTCCAGCCCGCCGATGATGCGCAGCAGCGTCGACTTCCCGCAGCCGGAAGGACCGAGGATGGTGATGAAGTCGTTGTCGGCGACCTTCAGCGAGGTCGGCATCAGCGCCCGCGTCGGCTGACCCTTGCCGCGCGCCGGAAAGACCTTGCCGACCTGGTCGATCAGAAGCTTGCTCATGCCTGCGCCCACGGAAACAGGCGCTGGTTGACCGCCTTGAACAGGAAATCGGAGATCAGGCCGATCAGGCCGATGACGATGATGCCGAAGATGATCTGCCCGGTGTTGAGCAGCGCCTGGCTGTCGACGATCATATGGCCGATGCCGGAGGAAGAACCGATCAGCTCGGCGACGATGACATAGGTCCAGGCCCAGCCGAGGACGAGGCGGAAGATCTCGGCGATCTCGGGGGCGGCATTGGGCAGGAGCACCCGGCGAACAACCGAGGAATCGCTGGCGCCGAGCGTATAGGCCGCATCCACCAGGTCACGCCGGATCGAGCCGACCGAAACGGCGATCATCAGGATGAGCTGGAAGACCGAGCCGATGAAGATGACGAGCAGCTTCTGGGTCTCGCCGATGCCGGCCCAGAGGATCAGCAGCGGAATGAAGGCAGAGGCCGGCAGATAACGCGCGAAGGAGACGAAGGGCTCGAGGAAAGCCTCGATCGGCTTGTAGGCGCCCATCAGGATGCCGAGCGGCAGAGCGACGAGCACGGCAAGGACGAACCCCCCGAGCACCCGCCAGATCGTCATGCCGATATCGAACATGAAGCCGTGGACGGTGAGCAGGTTCCAGCCCTCCGCCACCATGGTCAGCGGATCGGCAAGGAAGAGCTTCTGAACATAGCCGCCGAAGGTCGCGACCGACCAGAAGGCGACGAAAAGCGCGAAGAAGGCGACGCCGTAACCGATGCGGACGCCGCCGGAGACCGGCTGGAGGGGTTTCATCGTCAGAAACTTGTTTCCTTCACGAGAGCGGCGAGTTCACGCCAGGGCTCGATGGACCAGTAGCCGGAGGCCGCCCCCGAGGTTGAGGGCAGGATGAAGACGCGGCTTCCTACAAGGAGGGAGGGCTGGAGACCATAGCCGAGCTTCAGTCCCCTCTCCTCTCCCAGCGCAGCCTGAGCAGCACGCTTGCCGTTGAACGCGATGATCGCCGGAGCATGCTCATGAAGCTTGGCCAGAAAGCCCGCAATGTCGAAATGCTGCCGCGTCAATGCCGAGGCGGGCCCCGACGTCGCTTTCGCAACGTCGGTGAAGCCGATGCCGTATCGCGGCAAGTCCGGGAAGTCCGCAGGGCCCAGCTGCCGAGGAACCAGCCCGGTCTCGAACAAGGTCTTCCAGAACTTGTTGCCGGGGCCGGCATAATAGGCGCCCCGCCGGGCGGAGGCCGCGCCGGCCTGCGTGCCGCAGAACACGACATGCAGGCCGGGCGTCAGCACATCCGGCAGGACATCATCGCTCACTTGCCGGCGACGTACTTCGTCTCGACCAGCGTGTTGATGTCGGGCTTCGTCTTGATCAGGCCGATTTCGAGCAGGAGGTCGGCCGCCTTGTTGGTGAAGGTCTGCCAGTCGCCGGCGAAGAACTTCTTGTTGCCCTCGGCGTCGGACCAGCGCAGGAAGCCGGCCGACTTGCCGAACTGCTCGCCCGACTGCTTCACATCGGCGCCCATGATCGTATAGGCCTTGTCCTTCTCGGCCTTGATCATCTCGAGCGCTTCGAAATAGCTCTTGGTCAGCGCCTGCGCGGCGGCATCGTTCTCGCTCAGGAACTTCGGCGTGCAGCCGAACGTGTCCATCACCATCGGATAGTCGAGCGTGGTGGCGATGATCTTGCCGGAATCGGGCTTGTCGCGCACCGCCGAGAGATAGGGCTCGTAGGTCATCGCCGCATCGTTCTGGCCGGCGATGAAGGCCTGCGCCGCCGGGCCCGGCTCCATGTTGACGACGTTGACGTCCTTCACCGACATGCCGTTCTCCTTGAGGAACCAGGCAAGGGCGAAATAGGGCGAGGTGCCGGGCGCCGAGGCGGCGACGGTCTTGCCCTTGAGATCCTTGATCGAGCCGGTCGAGCCGCGCACGGCCATGCCGTCGGCGCCGTAGCTCTTGTCGAGCTGGAAGATCTGCTTGGTCCTGATGCCGGCGGCATCCCAGACGATCCAGGTCTCGACCGTGGTCGCGGCGCACTGGATGTCGCCCGAGGCGATGGCGAGATGGCGGTCCTTCTGCGGGATCTTCTTGATCGTCACGTCGAGGCCGTTCTTGGCGAAGATGCCGGCTTCCTTGGCCAGCGTCAGCGGCGCGAAGCCGGTCCAGCCCGACATGCCGATCGTCAGCTTGGTCTGCGCCTGGGCGGCGCCCGCCGCCAGGAGCGCCGCAAGCCCGAGGCCAGCCGCCGCTCCGATACGCTTCATACCCGTCATCCGAAACCCTTCCCCGTTTATCTGCGCCGGCCTCGCTCGGCGGAGCTGAACACAGCCTCGTCGTGGCACGATGCAACCTTTGTTCCAAGGCAGGTTAAATGCCTATGCAAATCAGTCAAGCCAGCATCAACGACGCTGGGGGAGGCAATGAATTTCTCTTGTTTGACAGCAGGCGGGATATCTCCTCCCCTCGCCTCCCCGGCGCCTGCGCCTACTGGACGAGGTTTTCCGAATGAACGGCGCCGACCGCCTCTGCGACACCCTCCTCATCAACGACGTCGACGTCTGCTTCGCCAATCCCGGCACCTCCGAAATGCACTTCGTCGCGGCGCTCGACCGCAAGCCGCAGATGCGCTGCGTGCTCGGCCTGTTCGAGGGCGTGGTGACCGGCGCCGCCGACGGCTATGCCCGCATGGCCGACAAGCCGGCGGCGACGCTGCTGCATTGCGGGCCGGGCATGGCGAATGCTCTCGCCAACATGCACAACGCCAAACGCGCCCGCACGCCGATGATCAATGTCGTCGGCGACCACGCGACCTATCATCTCCAGCACGACGCGCCGCTGACCAGCGACATCGAAGGGCTGGCCTGGCCGATGTCCAATTTCGTCCGGCGCATCGGGAATCCGGAGGATGTCGGCCCGGCGATCGGCGAGGCCTATGCCGCTTCGCTCTCCCTGCCCGGCGTCACCACGGTGATCCTGCCGGCCGATTGCGCCTGGGGCAGTGTCGAGCCCGCCACGCTTGCGCCGACCAAGGTTCCCGCCCTGAAGAGCGCTGATCCGGTCCGGGTGCGCGAGATCGCGGCGCTGCTGCGCAAGCACGGTTCGCGCGCCGCGCTGATGATGACCGGCCTCGCGCTGCGCGAGGGCCCTATGGAAATGGCCGCGCGGATCTGCGCCGCGACCGGAGCGCGCGTCTTCGGCCAGATGTCGAACGGCCGCATCGAGCGCGGCGCCGGCCGCGTCGCCCTACCGAAGGTGCCCTATCCGATCGACATGGCGCTGAAGCAGCTCGAAAATGTCGATCTCCTGGTGCTGGTCGGCGCACAGGTGCCGGTCGGCTTCTTCGCCTATCCCGGCAAGCCCGGCCGGCTGATTCATGACGGCTGCGCGGTGGAGACGCTCGCCGCCCCCGGCGACGATCTGCCCGGCGCGATCGCGGCATTGGCGGACGAATTGTCGGCCCGCGCCGTGGCGCCGGCCTTCATCGCCGAAGCCGCCCCCGCAAACGGAGCGCTCCCGACCGGCACGCTCGACGCCGACAAGGTCTGCACCATCGTCTCGACGCTGCTGCCCGAGAACAGCATCATCTGCGACGAATCGATCTCGTCGGGCCGGATGTTCTATGCGCAGTGCCATCACGCGCCGCAGCACGACTATATCCAGCTCACCGGCGGCGCAATCGGCGAGGGCATCCCGCTGGCGATCGGCGCGGCGGTCGCCTGCCCCGACCGCAAGGTCATCGGCATGCAGGCCGACGGCTCAGGCATGTACACGGTCCAGGGCCTGTGGACGCAGGCGCGGGAGAACCTCGACGTCGTCACGGTGATCTTCGCCAACCGGACCTATGCGATCCTGCATGGCGAGATGCGGGCGGTCGGCGTCAACGACTTCGGCAAGAACGCCACGCAGATGCTCAACCTCGACCAGCCGGCACTCGACTGGGTCGCGATGGCCAAGAGCATGGGCGTCGAGGCCGGCCGCGCCACCACGGCCGAGGAGTTCACCCGGCTGTTCAAGGGCGCGCTGTCGCGCAAGGGTCCGTTCCTGATCGAGGCGGTGATCTGAGCTGCTGCCCTTCTTCCCGATAAGGGCGTTGCCAGCCGCAACCTAACGCTGTGACATGGCGAATTCGCTTGCCGATGCTTATGTCGCCGCAAGCAAGGAGGTTTGACATGACGGAACGTGCTGTACTCGCAGGCGGCTGCTTCTGGGGCATGCAGGACCTGATCCGCAAGCTCCCCGGCGTCGAGACGACCCGGGTCGGCTATACCGGCGGCGACGTGAAGAACGCGACCTATCGCAATCACGGGACGCACGCCGAGGGGATCGAGATCGTCTTCGACCCCGCCAAGATCGGCTATCGGCAGCTGGTGGAGTTCTTCTTCCAGATCCACGACCCGACAACGCTGAATCGCCAGGGCAACGATCTCGGCACCAGCTATCGCTCGGGGATCTACTATGTCGACGAGGCACAGAAGCAGATCGCCGAGGAGGTGATCGCCGCCGTGAACGCCTCCGGCCGCTGGCCGGGCAAGGTGGTCACTGAAGTGAGGCCCGAAGGCGATTTCTGGGAGGCCGAGCCGGAGCACCAGGATTATCTGGAGCGCTACCCGGCAGGCTATACCTGCCATTGGGTCCGGCCGGACTGGGTGCTGCCGCGGCGCGAGGCCGCGGAGTAACGAAATCGACCTTCTTCCCACCGATCTCGGGCTCGCCCGAGATTGGTACTTTGGGAGCCGCATGTCGGAAACGTCCGACATGCGGCGGGAGAAGGTGGCAACGCCTAGCGCTGACGGATGAGGGAAGGGTCGCACAAGCGGCCCTTTTCTCGTTTCACCCGGTCGAAGCGCCCTCATCCCCCAGCCGGGACCTTCTCCGCCCGTAGGGGGAGAAGGCAGCCGCTATTTGAACCCACCCAGGAACGCATCGAGGCACTCGCCGATCGCCTCGATCGCGTAGCCGCCTTCCTGCACCACGAGGGTCGGCAGACCCATCGCCTTGACCTGGCGGCCAATGGTGCCGAAATCGGCGGATTCGAGCTTCAGCACGCCGATCGGGTCGTCCTTATGGGCGTCGTAGCCGAGCGCGAGGACGAGCGCCTCGGCACCGAACTCGCGAATCGCGCGTCCGGCCCGGTCGATCGCCGCCTCCATTTCCGGCCCGGCGGCGCCATGGACGAGCGGGAGGTTGAGGTTGAAGCCCTCGCCCGGCCCATTGCCGCGCTCGTCGTCGTAGCCGGTGAAGAACGGGTAGTAATTCGACGGGTCGGCGTGGATCGAGACCGTCAGCACGTCGTCGCGCCGGTAGAAGATCTGCTGGGTGCCGTCGCCGTGATGGGCGTCGACATCGAGGATCGCGACCTTGCCGTAGCGGCTGCGCAGACGCTGCGCGGCGATCGCGCTGTTGTTGACATAGCAGAAGCCGCTGGAGCGGTCGGCCCGGGCATGGTGGCCGGAAGGGCGGCAGAGCGCGTAGACGGCACGCTCTCCGGCGAGCACCGCGTCGGCGCCGGAGACCGCCGTTTCGGTCGAGCGCAGCGTCGAGACCCAGCAATGCTCACCGATCGGCACCGAGAGATCGCCGAGATACCAGCCGAGCTGGCCGAGGAAGCCCGTCGGGCGACAGGGCGGGCGCTTGTCCTCGTCCGGCCTGCCGCTCCAATAAGGGAAGGTCGCAGGCCAGACCTCCGGGCCGCGCTCGGCCGGCAGCTCCTGCCAGCGGGCCCAGGCCGTCTGCAGGAACTGGATGAAGCCCTCGTCATGCACCGCCAGGATCGGCGCCGTGCCGTGTTGCTGCGGCGTCTCCGGGCCGATGCCGTGGCGCGCGAGCGCGGCCAGCAGCTTTTCGGTCCGCTCCGGCAGGTCCTTCGGCGGGACGACACGGCCGAAGCGCATGTACTGCTGGGGATCGTGGAGCGATTGTTCGGGATGGTAGAAGGCGCGCATGCGGATTCGACTCGCTTCGATGCTCGGACGGGCGCCATTCGGCCATGAAAAACCTGCCGCCGCCAGCGCGCAGGATCAGGCCGCGGCGCTGTCGTCACGCATGGCGGAGGCGCTCGGAAACAGGTTCGGCTGCTGCAGCAGCAAGGGGACACGCGCGGCCGCGACCGGCCGCGCATAGCGATAGCCCTGGGCGAGCCCGCAGCCATGCTGGCGCAGGAAGGCCTCCTGTCCCGGCGTCTCGACGCCTTCCGCAACGATGCCGAGGCCGAGATCGGCGGCGAGACCGATCATTGCCCGGACGATCGCCGCATCCTCGCCCTCCTCCTCGACCTGGCTGACGAAGCCGCGGTCGAGCTTAATCGTATCGACAGGAAAGCGCTTGAGGTGGGTGAGCGAGGCGTAACCGGTGCCGAAATCGTCGAGCGAGACATGCAGTCCCGCTGCCCGCAGCGCCTGCAAGGTCCGCTCGGCCTCGCCCGCACTGCGTGTCAGCAGCACGCTCTCCGTGACCTCAATGCCGAAGCAGCGGGCGGGAACCCCGGCCGCCGCGAGTTTGCCGAGCAGGCGCTCGGGCAGCTCCGGATCGCGGAAGATGCCCGCCGACAGGTTGACCGAGACGACGCCCGGCTCGAGGCCGGCATCGAGCCATTGGCGCAGATCGCGCAGGACGGCGCGAACGATCGCATCGCCAATTCCGGCGGCGATCTCGACATCCTGGAAGCCCTCCTGGAAGGCGGCTGCCGGGATGATGCCGCGCTCCGGGTGGCGCCAGCGAGCCAGTGCCTCGAAACCCGCGACCTTGCCGTCCGCGAGCGAGACCTGCGGCTGGTAGAAGGGCAGGATCCGATCCTCCCGCAGGGCCTCCGCCAGGTCACGACAGATCGCGACGCGCCGGATCATCGCAGCCCGCATCGAGGGCTCGTAGACCACCGCGATGTTGCGCCCCCTGGCCTTGGCCCGATAGAGGGCGAGGTCGGCATCCTTCATCAGCTCGCCGCCGTCGAGATCGTGCTCCGGCGCGAGGGCGATGCCAAGGCTGGCACGCGCGCTGATCATCTGGCCGGCGTGCTCGAAGGGTTCGCGCAACGCATCGAGCAGGATTGCGGCCTTGAGACGGGCCCCGGCGATGTCGAACACCTCCTGCGAGAGCACGACGAACTCATCGCCGCCGAGACGGGCGACCATGTCCGCGGGACCGATAGCCCCGGCGAGCCGTGCCGCCGCCTGGAAGAGCAGTTCGTCGCCGGCATCATGGCCGAGCGTGTCGTTGACCGATTTGAAGTCGTCGAGGTCGATCAGGAACAGGCCCACCGTGCCGCCAGCCTCGGCCATGACGTCGAGCGCCTCCTGCAGGCGCTCCTGGAACAGCAGGCGGTTCGGCAAGCCGGTCAGCGCATCATGGGTCGCCTGCCGCCGGGTGCGAGCCTCCGCCGCCTTGCGATCGGTGATGTCAACAATGCCGGCGACCACGGCGAGCCCGCCGTCGATCGGCACGCCGGTCGCGGTGATCAGGACGTCGCGCCGGACGCCATCGCCGTCTCGCATCTGCGCCTCGTAGCCGGCGATCTGGTCCTGGCGCTCGAGCTTGAGCAGGATCTCGCGCCGGTCGCGCTCCGCGAACAGGATGTCCGAGACGCGCGCAGTGGCGAGCTGCTCGCGGCCGAAATAGCGCTTGGCCGCATCATTGCTGCGCAGGAAGCGGCCATCTTCGCGAGAGGCGACCACGAGCGGGATCGGCACCGCCATGAACAGGCGCTCGATCATCGCCTGGCTGACGCCGAGCGCATCCTTGGCCTGCCGCTCGGCCTGGGTCGCCGTCCATTCCAGCCGGCGCAGGCGGTTGCCATGGATGACCACCAACCCGAGCGCGAAGTTCAGCATGACCAAGACGAGGACCAGCCCCGGCAGGGTCGTCGGGAACGGACCGCGGCCGAGATAGCCGGCAAGCATCAGGACACTGCAGCCGATCCCCAGCGTCATCGTCCAGCGGAAAGCGGTCGGCGCAACCAGATAGAAGATCGAGGGCAGCATCAGCACGACGAAGAGCGCAAGATCGCTGCGCGAGGAGACGAGTAGCGCCACCGCCAACGCGGTCGCCATCTCCCAGCCGATCAGGATCGCCTGCGCCTCGTCGAAGCGCGTCGCCTTGCGCACCAGCGCGTAGCAGAGCAGCGAGGCGGCGACCACGACGAGCCGGGCCGGAACCGCGACGAAAAAATGCGCGGTGCCGTAGAAGCGCCAGTCGCTGGCCAGGAACAGTGTGTTGAGGACAGCCGAAACCAGGAAGATCAGGCGGCACTGTCGCAGCGTTTCGGCAAGGCGTGCCTGGCGAAACGTCGCCTCGCGGTCGGAATCGAGAAACTCGCCACCGAATCGAAACAGGTTGTCGCGCGCCATGCGCCATCGTCGCCGGCGAACCTCAAAGCGAGGTTAAGGCTGACTGCTGCCTTCAACGGAAAACCGCCGAAAACGACAGGAACCGACGCTATTCCGGGGCTCTGCCGCCATCGGGAGCGACTAGTGCCGCGAATTCGCGGGCCAGCGCCCCGATGTCGAAGCGCTCGGGCCGGTACCAGTCGATCGAGCCATTCATGGCACCGAGCAGGAAAAGGCGCAGCGCCTCGGGCGGACGCCCCGGCGCAATCGCCCCCGCCTGCTGCAGCTCGGCGACGAGGCCGCGCCAGACATCCTCGTAGAGTCGGCGTGACTGGCGCACGCCCTCCGGCGTCGGGCCGCTGCCGAAGGTAAAGACCTTGATCGCCGCGCTGGTGTAGTCGCCATGTCCGTGCAGGGCGGAAAGATGGGCGGCGATCGCCGCCTCCAGCCGCTGGCGCGGCCCGGCCTGCGCCGCCGCCTCCAGCGCCGCCGCGACCGCCTCGTGGACGAAGCGGACGCCATCGTTGACCACGGCCTCGACGATCTCCTCCTTCGAGGCGAAGTGATGATAGAGGCTCGCCTTGCGGATGCCGACCGCCTCGGCGAGCTCGCGCAGGCTCGTCTGGTGATAGCCATTGCTGCGCAGCAGGCGCGCGGCACGGTCGAGGATCAGGCGACGGGCGCCTCCCTCCAGCTCCGCCCGCTCGGCGCGCCCCGACACCACCGTCACAGCCGCTTCGCCACCTCTTCGAGCATCACCTCGGTCGCACCGCCGCCGATCGCCTGGACGCGGGCATCGCGGGCCATGCGCTCGATGGCGCTCTCGCGCATGAAGCCCATGCCGCCATGGAACTGGACGCAGGCGTACATGACTTCGTTGACCAGCTCGCCGCAATAGGCCTTGACCATAGAGACCTCTCGGGTGGCGTCGAAGCCCTCCGCGTCGAGCCAGGCGGCATGGTAGACGAGCTGGCGCCCGGCCTCGACCTTGGCAGCCAGCATGGAGAGCTTCTGGCGGATTGCCTGCTTCTCCCAGAGCGGCGCGCCGAAGGCTTTTCGCGTGCGGACATGGTCGAGCGTCAATTCGATCGCGGCCTGCGCCTCGCCCATCGCCATGGCGCCGATCACCGTGCGCTCGTTCTGGAAATTGCTCATGATCGCGTAGAAGCCGCGCCCCTCGCCGCCGAGCAGGTTTTCGGCCGGCACGCGGCAATCCTCGAAGATGAGCTCGGCGGTGTCCGAGCAGCGCCAGCCATGCTTGTCGAGCGCGCGGCCGACGCGGAAGCCCGGCGTGCCCTTCTCGACCAGGAACATCGAGACCGATTGCGACGGCTTCGCCGAAACATCCGTCTTGGCGGCGACGCAGTAGAGATCGCCATGGACGCCATTGGTGATGAACATCTTGGCGCCGTTCAGCACGTAATGGTCGCCTTCGCGCCGCGCGGTGGTGCGGATGCCCTTCACATCCGAGCCGGCATCGGGCTCGGTGACGGCGACCGCGCAGATCGCCTTGCCGGCGACGACGTCGGGCATCCATCGGTCTCGCTGCGCCTTGCTGCCGGCATTGAAGAGATGGACCGAGGCCATGTCGGTGTGGACCAGCGCGGTGATCGCGAAGCCGGAAAAGGTCGAGCGGCCCAGTTCCTCGGCAAGGACGACGGTCGCGAGCGTGTCCATCTCCGCGCCGCCATACTCGGCGGGATAGCGGATGCCGAAGAAGCCGAGTTCGCCCATGCGCTCGAGCACGGCGCGCGGCACCATGCCGGCCTCCTCCCAGGCAAGGCCGTGCGGCTTGACTTCGGTCTCGACGAAGCGGCGGATCTGGTTGCGCAAGGCCTCGTGTTCCTCGCCGAAATAGGGCGAGCGCCGCTGCACCATATCCCCTGCCCCGAAGCCCTCCGCTGCCGTCATCACGATCCTCCCCGGCACCTTGAGGCGCATGTCCAAGCCATCTACCTACCGGACGGTAGGCTGATTGAAAGCCCGGCACAAGCGAGTTTCCCGCTCCAAGCAAGAAGGCCCGGCGCAAGAGCGCCGGGCCTTCGAGTGATGACGGTTGCCGGTCCGGCTCGCGGCCGGGCTCGGAGCGCTCAGGCAAGCTTGCCGCCGACCGCCTTTTCGAGGATCGCCCAGGCCTCGTCGCCGTACTTGCCCTTCCATTCGGCGTAGAAGCCGGCCTTCTGAAGCGCCGCCCGGAATTCGTCGGGCTTGGTCTCGTTGATGACCATGCCCTTGGAGGTCAGCTCGGCCTGCAGGCCGGCATTGAGCTTGGCGACGTCGGCGCGTTCGAGAACGGCGGCAGCGTCGATGTTCTTGGCGACGATCGTGCGCAGGTCCTGCGGCAGCCGCTCCCAGGCGCGGCGATTGGCCAGGAACCAGAAGCCGTCCCACATATGGTTGGTCGCGGAGAGATACTTCTGGACCTCGAAGAGCTTGGCGGTCGCGATGATCGCGAGCGGGTTCTCCTGACCGTCGACGATCTTGGTCTGCAGCGCGGTGTAGACCTCGGCGAAGTTGATGCTGGCCGGGGCGGAGTCGAAGGCCTTGAACATCGAGGTCCAGAGCGGCGAAACCGGCACGCGGATCTTGAAGCCCTTGAGGTCGGCGGGGCTCGCGATCGGCCCCTTGGACGAGGTCATCTGGCGGAAGCCATTGTCCCAGATCTTGTCCATGACGTGCAGGTTCGCCTTGGCGATCTGACCGCGGACATAGGCGCCGAGGTCGCCATCCATCGCCTTCCAGACCGCGTCATAGTTCGGGAAGGCGAAGCCGATGCCGCTGACCGAGGCATTCGGCACCAGGGTCGAGAGGATCAGCGGCGACAGCGTGAAGAACTCGACGCCGCCGGAGCGGACCTGGTTCAGCATGTCGGTGTCGGAACCGAGCTGGTTGTTCGGGAAGATCTGGATGACGACGCGGCCATTGGTCTCGGCCTTGATCTTCTCCATCGCCTCGGCAGCACGCACGTTCATCGGATGCGCGAGCGGGAGGTTGTTGGCGTATTTGTAGGTGAACTCGGGCGTCTGGGCCCGGGCTATCGAGAAGGTCCCGATCGTGGCAGCGGCGGTGGCGCCCTGCAGGATGGTGCGGCGTGAAATCGACATTCTATTTCCTCCAGGGGGGCGCTGTTATCGATCGCGACGGTCTGCGCCGTCACTAGGCACGAAGCGAAGCAATCCGGCGGGGCTTGCGCAATCCCCCCGCATCGCCTCTTCGACTGAAGTCTGATCGCAAGGGCGACGCGGCGACATGGCGGCGTTCTCCCCGGCGCTCAGCATCACAGGAACATGGTCGAGAAGGACGGCACATAGGCGATGATCAGGAGGCCCGCGATCAGCGCCAGGAGATAGGGCCAGATCGCGCCCATCGCCTCGTCGGGCTGCACATTGCCGATCTTGCAGGCGATGTAGAAGCCGATGCCGATCGGCGGGGTCATCAGGCCGATGTTCATCGCGGTGACGACCACCATCGAATAATGCACGTCGTTGATGCCGAGGCTCTTGGCGATCGGGAACATCAGCGGCGCCATCAGCACGATCGCGGGCAGCCCCTCGAGCACGCAGCCGAGGATCATGAAGACCACGATGGTGACCGCCATGAAGGTCACCCAGCCGCCGGGCAGGCCGGTCATCAGCGTCGCAAGATCGCGCGCGAAGCCAGTTTGCGTCAGGGCCCAGGCCATGGCCGAGGCGGTGCCGAGGATCATCAGGATCGCGCCGGAGAGCGCCGCGGTCTCGACCAGCATCCCGTAGAACTTGCGCCAGCCGATGCCGCCATAGAGCACGACGCCGACGATCAGCGCATAGAGCACGGCGATGGTCGAGACCTCGGTCGCGGTCGCGACACCGCCGCCGACCGCGCCGCGGATCAGGAAGGGCAGCACAAGGGCAGGCGTCGCGATCAGCGCGGTCTTGCCGATCACCGCGAGCGGTGCGCGGCGCACGCCCTTGAGCACCTCGCCGCGGGCTTTCCAGCGCGCCAGGATGGCGAGGACCAGGAGGAGCACGGTGGCGACGACGAGGCCGTTGGTGAAAAGCCCGGCGATCGAGACGCCGGCGACCGAGCCGAGCACGATCAGGACGATCGAGGGCGGCACGGTCTCGGCCATGGCCGCGCCGGTCGAGAGCAGCGCGATCAGTTCCTTGGGCTGGTAGCCGCGCCGCTTCATCTCCGGGAACAGCGCCGGGGCGACCGTCGCCATGTCAGAGACCTTCGAGCCGGAAATGCCCGAGACCAGAAAGAGCGAGCCGAGCAGCACATAGGACATGCCGGCGCGGATATGGCCCAGCATCGAGGCAAGGAAATCGACGATCGCCTTGCCCATGCCGGTGGCGTCGAGCACGCAGCCGAGCAGCACGAAGATCGGCACCGAGAGCAGGATCAGGCTCGACATGCCCTCGTCCATCCGGCCGATCATCACGAAGATCGGCACGGAGGTGCTGAAGGCAAGGAAGCAGAGCGCGCCCATGCCGAAGCAGAAGGCGATCGGGATGCCGGCGACGAGGCAGAAGCCGACGACGCCGATCAGGAAGATCAGGATGTTGAGATAGCCGAGCGTCTTGAAGACCGGCGTCATCAGATAGCAGATGGCGGCCACCGCGGCGATCAGAAGCCCCGCCATGACGAGGTCACGGAAGCTGCAGACCCGCACGGCATAGCTCAGCACCAGCGCGAGCATGGCGATGATGCCGAAGGCGATCGCCGAGACACGCCAGCTCGCGGGAATATTGAGCGCGGCGGTCGTGACGTAGGATTCTTCGATGACGTAGTCGATCGCCGGCCAGGTCATCACGAGCAGGAAGGTCGCGACCACGAGCAGGCCGAAGGCGTGGACCGGGCCGCGCCATTTCTCGGGCAGCATGCCGACGAACAGCGTCAGGCGCAGGTGCTCGTTGCGGTCGATGGCGATGGCGGCGCCGAGCATGGCGAGCCAGAGGAAGGAGATCGAGGCTGCCTCGTCGATCCAGACCACGGGGATCGAGAGCACATAGCGCGAGGTGACTCCGCCGAGCAGCAAGGTGATGATGATGACCAGCAGGGCCGCCGCGACCATCTCGAGCGGCCGCACCAGTGGCGAGCCTGTGCGCGCCGGCTCGTGATCGAGACTGTCCAGGACGGCGGCGGCGCCGTCACTCGTACCGGTATCGGCCATCCGGCCGTCCTCCCATTCACCCGATCCGCCGAATCTAGCGCCGGCTGCAGGTCCATATCATGGCCTTTTCGACCATTGTTTCCGGCTGGACCATACACGGATCGAGGGTCGTTGCAATCGCAACCGCGCCGAACTACAGATTTATGGAGAAATCGAAGGTCCGCATAATGGACCCATGAGTGCGAGGAAATGCGAGCAGGAGCCATGCCGACGCCAGATTTGCCGGGCTCGCAAAGCGTCGACCGCGCCTTGCGCCTGCTCTCGCTCGTCGGCCGCGAGAGCGCAGCCGGCCTGCCATTGAGCGAGATCGTCGAAGAGACCGGGCTGAGCAAGCCGACGGTGCGGCGCCTGCTGCTGGCACTGATGCGCGCCGGACTGGTCGAGCAGGCGGATGCGACCAAGCGCTATCATCTCGGCGAGGAGGCCTTCGTGCTCGGCCTGCTCTCCGGCAGTCGGCATGGCCTGCTCGACCTCGCCATGGCGAGCCTGCGCCGGCTCTCCGACACGACCCAGGACACCAGTTTCTTCTCGGTCAGGCGCGACCGCTCCGCCGTCTGCCTGCATCGCGAGGAAGGCACCTGGCCGGTCCGCACCCATGCGCTCCAGGCCGGCGACCAGCACCCGCTCGGCATCGGCGCGGGCTCGCTCGCCATGCTGGCGGCCCTGGCCGACGACGAGGTTGAGGCGATGATCGAAGCCAATCGCGCCATCCTGGTCGAGAGCTATCCGAGCTATACGCCGGCCAGCATCCGCACCGACGTTGCGCAGGCCCGCGAGCGGGGCTTCTCGCTCAACCCCGGCCGCATCGTCGCCAGCTCCTGGGGTATCGGCGTCGCCGTGCGCTACCCGGACCGGCGCGTCGCCGGCGCGCTCAGCCTCGCCGCGATCGATTCGCGCATGCGGCCGCAGCGCCAGGAGGAGCTCGCCGTGCAGTTGCGGCACGAGGCGAAACAGGTCGAGCAGCGCCTCGCCGGCATGCTGAGCCGGCAGCCATTCCTGCACGTGCCGCCAGATGCGCCGGCACGTGCGCCCAAGCAGCCAGCGGAGACGAGTTGATGACGACATCCGGAGAGGCCTCCGGCCCGCTCGGCGGGCTGAAGCCCGTCTCGACGCGGGTGATGAACCTCGCGCATTTCCTGACCCGCAATGGCCGGCGCTTCGCCGACAGGCCCGGGCTGATCTGGGGCGAGCGGCAATGGAGCTGGGGGCGGATCGACGCCGCCGTGCATGCGCTCTGCGCGGCGCTTGCCGCCCGCGGCATCGGCAAGGGCGACCGCATCCTCGTGCATTCGAAGAACTGCGAGGAGATGTTCTTCTCGATGTTCGCCGCTTTCCGGCTGGGTGCGGTCTGGGTGCCGACCAATTTCCGGCTGATGCCGGACGAGGTCGCCTATCTCGCAACCTCCTCCGGCGCCAAAGGCTTCCTCTGCCATGGCGATTTCCCGGAGCATGCAGTGGCCGTCGCCAAGGAAAGCAAGGCGCTGCAATTCACCTGGCGGATCGGCAACGGCAGTTTCGGCGAGCAGACGGTCGGCGAAGCGATCGCGGCCCATGAAGGCGCGCGCATGCCCGACGCCATGGTCGAGCGCGACGATCCCTGCTGGTTCTTCTTCACCTCGGGCACGACCGGGCGCTCCAAGGCCGCGGTGCTGACCCATGGCCAGATGGGCTTCGTGATCACCAACCACCTCGCCGACCTCGTGCCGGGCTCGACCGAGAAGGACGCCTCGCTCGTCGTCGCCCCGCTCTCGCATGGCGCCGGCGTGCACCAGCTCGTACTCTCGGCGCGCGGCGCGCCGAGCATCCTCCTGCCGACCGAGCGCTTCGACATCGACGAGGCCTTCCGGTTGGTCGCGAAGTACCGGGTCACCAACATCTTCACCGTGCCGACGATCCTGAAGATGCTGGTCGAGCATCCGGCCGTCGACCAGCACGATCACTCCTCGCTGCGCCATGTCATCTATGCCGGCGCGCCGATGTATCGCGAGGACCAGAAGGCGGCGCTGAAGAAGCTCGGCAAGGTGCTGGTGCAGTATTTCGGCCTCGGGGAGGTCACCGGCAACATCACCGTGCTGCCGCCCTATCTGCACGAGGTCGAGGATGGGCCGCAGGCCCGGATCGGCAGCTGCGGCGTCGAGCGCACCGGCATCCAGGTCCAGATCCAGAACGACGAGGGCAAGGAACTCGCCCCCTTCGAAACCGGCGAGATCTGCGTGATCGGCCCGGCCGTCTTCGCCGGCTATTACGAAAACCCGGAGGCCAATGCGAAGTCGTTCCGCGACGGCTGGTTCCGCACCGGCGATCTCGGCCATATGGACGAGCAGGGCTTTGTCTACATCACCGGCCGGGCTTCGGACATGTACATCTCCGGCGGCTCGAACATCTACCCGCGGGAGATCGAGGAGAAGATCCTGACCCATCCGGCGATCGCGGAAGCCGCCGTGCTTGGCGTGCCCGATGCGGTCTGGGGCGAGATCGGCATCGCCGTCTGCGTCGCCCGCGGCACGGGGCCGAGCGAGGCGGAGCTCGCCGAATATCTCGGCGAGAAGATCCCGCGCTACAAGATGCCGAAGCGCTTCTTCTTCTTCGAGGAACTGCCGAAATCCGGCTATGGCAAGGTGCCCAAGCGCCTCGTCCGCGACGAGCTGGAGAAGCGCGGCCTGCTCGACTTCGTGCGCGCGCCGGGAGCCCAGGCGTGAGGACGGTCCGCCAGCCGGGACCGGCCCAGTCCGAGCGCGTGCAATGGGTCGCGGCAGGCGGCCAACGGCTCACGCTCGCGCTGAAGCCCGGCCAGTTGCTGCTCGACGCGGTCGCCGAGGCCTTTGCAGCGCAAGGCTTTGCCAGCGGCGTGCTGCGCCTGCCGGCAGGACTGGCGCTCTCGCCCTTCGCCTATGTGATGCCGGCGCTCTCGGCGACGCCGGAGCACGCCGCCTTCTACAGCGAGACCTTCCGGCCGGATGGCGTGGCGCGGATCGAGACGGGCGCGCTGACCTTCGGCGAGCGCGACGGGGCGCCCTTCTTCCACGGCCATGCGCTCTGGCGCGAGGCCGATGGCCGGCGCAATGGCGGCCACATACTGCCCGACCAGAGCTTCCTCGCCGAGCCGATCACGGTCGAGGCGGTCGGGATCGATGGCGCGGCCTTCGTCGCCGGGCATGATCCGGAAACGAATTTCAAGCTGTTCATGCCGGCGGAAGCGGCGCCGGCCGCTCCGCGGGCCGCAGGGCGCTTCTATGCGGTGCGCCTGCGCCCGAACCAGGACGTGTTCGCAGCGCTGGAAGGCTTCTGCGCCGAACGCGGCATCGGCCGCGCCACGATCCATGGCGGCGTCGGCTCGACGATCGGCGCGCACTTTGCCGATGGCGCGCAGATCGAGCCCTTCGCCACCGAGATCGCGATCACCGCCGGCGGTATCGCGCCTGATCGCGACGGCAATCTCGAGGCCGAGATCGCCATCGCGCTGGTCGACTATACCGGCGGCATCGCGCAAGGCAGGCTGAAGCGCGGCGAGAACCCGGTGCTGATGACGCTGGAGCTGGTGCTCGAAGCGGAGTGAGAGGGGACGCGAAGGGGCGCGCGCCTGCCCTTCCTGGAGCCTGACCGAGTTGCCCCTTGCCGTTCCACGGCACTCGCGGCGAAGCCGACTGCGCTTCACCGGGCGCTGCTAGGCTCGCGCCGCCTTGGCATCCTCGCGGATCATCTGCGCGCCCTTCTCGGCGATCATCATGGTCGGCGCCGCGGTATTACCGGAGGTGATCGCCGGCATCACCGAGGCGTCGATCACGCGCAGCCCCGAAATGCCGCGCACCCGCAGGCGCTGGTCGAGCACCGCCATCGGGTCGTCGTCGCGCCCCATCTTCACCGTGCCGGCCGGGTGGAAGATCGTCGTGCCGATGCGCGCGGCCGCCTCGGCGATCGCCTCGTCGGTCTCGCAACCGGGTCCGGGCAGGTATTCCTGCGGCCGGAAGCGGGCGAGAGGCGGCTGCGCGACGATGCGGCGCGCCAGCTTCAGCGCATCGACCGCAACCTGCCGGTCCTCCTGCGTCGCCAGATAGTTCGGCGAGATCGCCGGCGCCGCCTTCGGGTCGGGGGTCTTGAGATGGACACTGCCGCGGCTGGTGGGCCGCAGATTACAGACGCTGGCGGTGAAGGCGCCGAACGGGTGCAAGCCGTCGCCCCATTTGTCGAGCGAGAGCGGCTGGAAGTGGAACTGGAGATTGGGCGTGGCGTAATGCGGGTCCGAGCGGGCGAAGGCACCCATCTGGGAGGGCGCCATGGTCAGCGGGCCGGTGCGACGCGCGGCATATTCGAGCGCCATCAGCGGCCGACGCCAGAGCTTGGCGTATTCGGTGTTGAGCGTGCGCACGCCCTCGACCTTGTAGATCGGCCGCAGCTGCAGATGGTCCTGCAGGTTCTCGCCGACGCCGGGCGCGTGCCGGACCGTCTCGATGCCGAGGCTCTGCAGATGTGCCCCGTCACCGATGCCCGAGCGCTCGAGGATGGCGGGCGAGCCGACCGCGCCGGCACTGAGGATGACCTCGCCGGAGACATGGGCGATGAAGCTCTCATCGGCATCGCTGACGACGACGCCGGTCACCCTCCCGTCCTCGACGATGATGCGCTCGACGGTGACGCCAAGCTCGACCCGGAGGTTCTCTCGGTCCAGCGCCGGCTCCAGGAAACCCCGGGCCGCGCTCCAGCGCCGGCCGCGCTTCTGGTTGACCTGGAAATAGGAGGAGCCCTCATTGTCGCCGGTGTTGAAGTCGTCGATCTTGCGGATGCCGGCGGCCTCGGCGGCGTCACGGACCGCATCGAGGATGTCCCAGCGCACCCGCGGATGCTCGACCCGCCATTCGCCGCCCGAGCGATGGAAGGCGTTGGCAGGCGCGATATGGTCCTCCTGCTTGAGGAAGAGCGGCAGGACGTCGTCCCAACCCCAGCCCTCCAGGCCGAGCTGGCGCCAGCCATCATAGTCGGCCGACTGGCCGCGCATGTAGATCATCGCGTTGATCGCCGAGCAGCCGCCGACGACCTTGCCGCGCGGATAGGCCAGCGAGCGGCCGCCGAGGCCGGGCTGCGGCTCGGTCTGGAACAGCCAGTCGGCCCGGGGATTGCCGATGGCGTAGAGATAGCCGACCGGGATGTGGAACCAGACCCAGTCATCCTTGCCGCCGGCTTCGAGGATCAGGACGTTCTTGCGCCGGTCGGCCGAGAGCCGGTTCGCCAGCACGCAGCCGGCCGAGCCTGCGCCGATGATGACATAGTCGAAGGTGCCGATGCTGGTCTCGCCCGCCATACGCTTTCCGCCCTGGTCGTATCCTTATCTTCAGGGATAGGGCGTGTGGACGGCGGCGGCAACGCGCTGCCAGTGCGAAAAGGCCTCGCTGCGAATGCGTCTTTGTCTTGGACTGTGGCGCATCGGCAGGTTCAATGACGGCAGCACGAGATCGGAGCCCCCTGCCATGCTGCTGCGCATCGAGCCCTTCGAGGACCCGCAGACCGGGCGCTATGCCATCGCGATCCACTATCCGGCCGATGCCGAACGCCCGCTGGTGACGACGGCGGCGCGCTACAAGAGCGCCGCGGCGGCCGAGCAGGACATGATCGCGATCCTCTCCGCCGCCGCCAACAATCCGCCGCCGGTGGAGCCGCCCAGCCGGCGCTGAACACGGCTCCAACTACTCAGCCTCATCCTGAGGAGCGAGCCTCAGCCCGCGTCTCGAATGATAGTCCAGCCGCTTCCGGAGTCTCCTGAAACATCCTTCGAGACGCCGCTGCGCGGCTCCTCAGGATGAGGGCTGGAGAAGATGCAGGTCAGCCGACAGCGACCTGATACTGCGGTCTGACCTCGCGCCCGCGTTCAGCCGAGTCGAGTATGGCGAGGCAGATCTCCAGCGTCGCCATGCCCCATTCGCCGGTGTGCAGCGGCGCCACGCCATGGCGGATGGCGGCGTGCATCTCATCGACCACCTCGGCCCGTGGCACCGAAGGTGCCGGCAGCGGCTCCAGCCAGCGCTCGGCGTCGGCATAGACCATGACGCCGTCGGCGAGCGGGCGCAGATCGGCCCGCTCGCAGGAGATCACGACCTGGCCGAAATGGTTGTGCGCGACTGGGGCTGCGGCGACGGAACTCTTGGCGACGCCATAGGTGCGGGTGTTCTTGAGGGCCGCCTCTTCCTCCGGCGTCGCGACCTTGGCGAGGCCGCGCCGGGCCGCACCGTAATTGTCGGGGTCGCGCTGCTGGCCGAGCTCGCCAAGCCAGCCGAACTGCTCGTCGCTGTCATAGCGGCCATAGCCGGAATAGGTCAGGCTGGCGCTGGCGCCGCCCTCGAAGGTCAGCAGCGCCTGATAGGCCCCCTCGGTCGGCCGCGCGGGGTCCCAGCGCCCGGTGACCGCCCGCACGCTCTCGACCCTGCCGCCTGCGATCAGGCGGGCGACATCGACCTGATGGGCGCCCTGGCTGAAGACGACGCCGCCGCCCTGGGCGGTGTCGAGCTCCTCCGGCCGGCGCGGACGATAGAGGAAATCGGTGTAGTTCAGCGCGGTGATCATGCGGACCGCGCCGAAGCGGCCGGAGCGGATCAGCGCCGCGGCATGGAGATAGGGCGTATCGAAAGAGTGGCTGTGGCCGACCATGAGATGAACGCCGGCCTGCCGCGCCGCGGCGATCATCGCCTGGCAATCTGCGATGCTCAGCGCCATCGGCTTCTCGACCAGGATGTGCTTGCCGTGGCGGGCGGCGAGCCCGACATGCTCGACATGGAACTGGTGGGGCGTGGCGATATAGAGCGCCTCTACGTCCGGGTCGGCGCAGAGCGCCTCGATCTCGGCATAAGCCCTGGCAGGTGCGCCGGGCCGCGAGAAATCGGCCTCGAACTGCGCCCGCGCCTCGGGGCGAGGATCGGCGGCGGCGACCAGCCGACAAAGTGGATGCTGCGACAGCGTCGGCAGCATCAGCATGAAGGCACGGCCGAGGCCGAGGACGCCGAGGCGCAGGGGTTCGCTCATCGGCGGCTCCTCTAGAGGTCCAGCACCAGCTCGGACGACTTCGCCCGCGAGACGCAGATCATGATGTTGCGGGCGCGCTCGTGCTCGGACAGCGCAAGGTCGCGATGGTCGGGCTCGCCGGCGATTAGCCGCGTCCGGCAGGTGCCGCAGGTGCCGCTCTCGCAGGAGCTGGGCAGGACCTTGCCGGCCTCGCGCAACGCCTCGAGGATCGACTTGTCGGCGGGCACCTCGACGCTGCCGCCGCTCTTGGCCAGCCTGACCGTGAAGGGCGCATTGTCTTCCGGCCTCGCCTTGGCGGCGCCGAAATCCTCGAAATGCACGGCCGCCGACGACCAGTGGCCGGTCATGTCGCGCACCGCCTCCATCAGGCCCCGCGGTCCGCAGCAATAGAGATGGGCGCCCTTCGGCTCCTCCAATACCGGCCAGAGATCATAGGCTTTGGCGGGATCGCCGCCATCATGGTGGATCACCACCTTGCCGCGGAATTCCGGGGCGGAGAATTCCTCGCGGAAGGCCATCAGCTCGGGTGAGCGGGTGAAGTAGTAGAGTTTGAAGGGCTTTGCCCTGGTCGCCGTAAGGTGCTTGATCATGGCGCGGATCGGCGTGATGCCGATGCCGCCGGCGATGAAGATGTAGCTGGCCGGGCCGGGCTTCAGCTGGAAATCGTTGCGCGGCGCGCCGACCGAAATCGCGTCGCCCTGCTGCGCCTGCTCGATCAGGCAGACCGACCCGCCCCGGCCGCCGATCTCCTTCTTGACCGCGATGACATAGCGATCGCTCTCGGCCGGGTCGTTGCAGAGCGAGTATTTGCGGGTCTCGCCATTGGGGACGGTTACGGAAAGATGCGCCCCGGCCGTGAAGGCGGGCAGATCCGAGCCATCGCCGGCCCGCAATTCGAACAGGCAGATATCCTCAGCGATCATCGTCTTCTCGGCGATCCTGAGGGTGATCGCCTCGCTTCCGTCAGCCATGCGCACCGCCTTGCCAGCGCCCCGCGCCTGCCTCTCTCGACAAGCGTTTTGAACCCGACTAATCTCAGACTTAGATAACTAAGTAATTTGCCTCTGGCTAGTACCGGGGCAAGCGCCGGGGAGGCCGCCATGCTGACGCATGAGGAGAACGAGATCCTGACCCGCGTCGAGGGCGATGCCCCGATGGGGCAGTTGATGCGGCGACACTGGACGCCGGCGCTGCTCTCCGAGCAGCTCGTCGAGAGCGATGGCGCGCCGGTCCGGGTGCGGCTGTTCGGCGAAGACCTTGTGGCCTTCCGCGACACCGATGGGCGGATCGGCGTGCTCGGCGAGTACTGCCCGCACCGCAAGGCCTCGCTGTTCTTCGGACGCAACGAGGAATGCGGGCTGCGCTGCCTCTATCACGGCTGGAAGTTCGACGTGGACGGCAACGTCCTGGAGATGGTCTCCGAGCCGCCGGAGAGCGGCTTTGCCGAGAAGGTCAAGCACAAGGCCTATCCGGTGGAGGAGGCCGGCGGCTTCATCTGGGTCTATATGGGCCCGCCCGAGCTGAAGCCTGACTTCGAGGCGCCGGCCTGGGCGCCGACGCCACAGGCCAAGGTCTCGATCGTCAAGATCGACCTGCCGGTGAACTGGGCGCAGATCATGGAAGGGCAGATCGACTCCGCCCATTCCTCGAGCCTGCACTCCTCCGACATGAAGCCGGCGCGCGTCACCTCGGCCGGGGCCAATGCGACGCACTGGACGCGCCCCTCGACCGACAAGAACCCGCGCATCCAGGTCCAGCTGACCAATTACGGCTTCCGCTACGCCGCGATCCGCCGGCCGATCAGCAATGCGCAGACGCATGACTACATCCGGCTGACCGTCTTCGTCGCGCCCTATACGGCGCTGATCCCGCCGAACTCGTCCTACAACGTCGCGACGGTGATCGTGCCGAAAGACGACGTCTCCAGCTATTTCCACTTCATCGCCTGGGGCAATGACGACTGCATCGACCAGGAGGCCTGGCGCAAGTTCTGCGTCGCGCAGGTCGGCATCGATCTCGACAAGAACTACCGCAAGATGCTGCGCAGCAAGGAGAACGACTATCTCCAGGACCGCAAGGCGATGAAGCTCGGCGACTTCACCGGCGTGCCCGGCATTCCCAATCAGGACATCATGATGTGGGAATCGATGGGGCCTATCGCCGACCGCACCAGCGAGCGGCTCGGCGCCAGCGACATCGCCATCGTGCAGTTCCGGCGGGTGATGATCGACGCGGCGCGCAAGCTCGCTGCCGGCGGCGAGGCGATCGGGCGGATCGAGCCGCATATCCCGCAGGCGAGGCTTTCCTCCTATCAGGGCATCGTCCCCAAGAGCGAGGATTGGCGGAAGCTCGGCGCCTCGAGCGAGGAGATCGCGGCGCTGGACGGCATAGAGCAGGACGAGACGGAAGCCGAGATGGCGGGCGCCGGGCGCTGAGCGCACCGTCCGCCAGCAGGTTTCCCGTATCGGTGCCCAACGGCGAAAGTCTTGGAAAGGCGGCGACGGCCGGGCGAGTGTCCGCGCAGAGGCACTCAGCCCGAGCTTGGAAACGCCGATGCCAGACACGCCCTCTGCCCTCGCCCAGACCATCCAGGATATCGTCGACGCCAACCGGATCCTCGCCAACGAGGATGTGCTCGACGGGTTCGGCCATGTCAGCGCCCGCCATCCCGAGCGGCCCGACCGCTTCCTGATCTCGCGCTCGCGCAGCCCTGCCCTCGTCACCGCCGCCGACATCGTCGAGCTCGATCTCGACGGCGAGCCGGAAGCGCCGCTCTCCGTCGGGCTCTATGTCGAGCGCGTCATCCACGCCGCCTTCTACAAGGCGCGGCCCGATGTGATGGCGGTCAGCCATCACCATGCCGCCTCGGTGATGCCGTTCTGCCAGACCGGGGTGCCGGTCGTGCCGGTCTTCCATATCGGCGCGGTGATCGGCGCGCAGGTGCCGTTCTGGGACAGTCGCGACGAGTTCGGCGACACCAACCTCCTGGTCGAGAACATGGCCCAGGCGGACTCGCTGGCGCGCGCCTGCGGCCCGCATTGGAGCGTGCTGCTGCGCCGCCATGGCGCCTGCAATCTCGGCCGCTCGGTCAAGGAGATGGTGTTCCGCTCGGTCCATCTGAAGCAGAACGCCGAATTGCAGTTCCAGTCGGCGATGCTCAGCGAGGTCTCGCCCCTGACCGCGAAGGAGATCGAACTCGCCGCCACGCTCAATCTCGGGCCGCTGGTCCAGACCCGGCTCTGGGATTTCTGGAAGGCGCGGCTCGGCCACTGAGCGCCCGACCCGACGGCCCCGCGGAGAAGCACCGATGACCGATCTCGGCAAGGCCGGCGGCAAACTTGCCGGCATCGATCAACCCCTGCCCTGCGCCGATAACGGCGTCTGGGGCAGCGACGTCGTCGCGCAGATGCTGCGGGCGCTCGACATTCCCTATGTCGCGCTCAATCCCGGCTCGAGCTTCCGCGGCCTGCATGACAGCCTGGTCAACCACACCGGCAACCAGGCGCCGCAAATGCTGCTCTGCCTGCATGAGGAGCACGCCGTCGCGCTCGCCCATGGTTACGCCAAGGTGACTGAGAGGCCGATGGGCGTGATCCTGCACAGCAATGTCGGGCTGATGCACGGCGCCATGGCGATCTACAATGCCTGGTGCGACCGGGTGCCGATGCTGATCTTGGGCGCGACCGGCCCGGTCGACGCCGCCCAGCGCCGGCCCTGGATCGACTGGCTGCACACCGCCAAGGACCAGGGCGCGCTGATCCGGCCTTACGTGAAATTGGACGACCAGCCGGTCTCGGTCCCCGCCGCGATCGAGGCACTGACCAGGGCCGCCAACCTCACCCGCATGGCGCCTTGCGGGCCGACCTATGTCTGCCTCGACGTCTCCATGCAGGAGCAGCGGCTCGACGAGATGCCCGCACTGCCTGATCCGAAGCGCTATGCCGCCGCCGCGGCCCCGGTTCCCGCGGCCAAGGATATCGCAACCGCGGCCGACTGGCTTGCCGCCGCCAGGGAGCCGCTCCTCCTGATGGGCCGGATGTCGCGCAGCCCCGTCGACTGGGCGAGGCGCGTCGCGCTCGCCGAGCATCTCGGCGCGCGGGTCCTGACCGACATCAAGACCGGCGCCAGCTTCCCGACCAACCATCCACTGCATGTGACCAAGCCTGGCTTCTTCCTCGACGAGGCCGCCGGCGCGGCCATCCGCGCAGCCGACGTCATCCTGGCACTCGACTGCGTCGATCTCGGCGGCATGCTGAAGCAGGCCGGCGGCCTGCCGGCAGCGAAGATCGTCAACATCTCGCCGGACCATCAGCTCCATAATGGCTGGAGCATGGATCATCAGGCCCTGGCCCCGGCCGATCTCCACCTTGCCTGCCCACCGGACGCCGCCCTGCATCTCATCGCCGACGCGCTCGGCATCGGCCCCGGCGAGCCGCCGCGTGACCTACCTGCCCTCCCCGCCCTCTCCGCCGACGAGGACAGGCCGCTCGACGTCGTCAGCCTCGCCGCCGCGATGGGCGAGGCGCTGCGCGAGGAGGTGATCTCGCTGGTCCGGCTTCCGCTCGGCTGGGCCGGCGAATCCTGGCATTTCCGTCATCCGCTCGACTATCTCGGCATCGATGGCGGCGGCGGCATCGCGGCCGGCCCCGGCATGCTGGTCGGAGCGGCGCTGGCACTGAAGGATACCGGCCGACTCCCGGTCGCGGTGCTCGGCGATGGCGACACGCTGATGGGCATCTCGGCGCTCTGGACCGCCGCGCATTACCAGCTGCCCTTCGTGGCGATCGTCTCGAACAACCGCTCCTTCTTCAACGACGAGATACATCAGGAGCGCGTCGCCAGGCAGCGCCAGCGCCCGGTCGAGAACAAATGGATCGGCCAGCGCATCGCCGAGCCCGACATCGACATCGCCGCCATGGCGCGTGCGCAGGGGCTGGAAGGGATCGGACCGGTGGCGACCATGGCGGAGCTGACACAGGCCGTGCGGGAGGCAACGACGCTGGCTCGAAAGGGACGCCCGGTGCTGATCGATGCGCGCGTCCTGCCGGGCTACAATCCGGCGATGGCGTCGAGCATGACGCGCCATGCGAGCGACAAGCCGGCCGGCGCCTCCTGACCGATAACGCGGCGATCTCTTTCCCCGGCGACAGCGGACTGCTCTGAGCGGCCAGCCGTCGCGAACGGCGCGCGCTACTCTGGAGCCGCCGAACGCGTCACACGCGTGCGAAGAAGGGCGAGCACCTCGGCGAGGCTGCCGGGCGGTACGAAAATGTGCCCGCCGCTCTTCTGGCTGCTCCACTCCAGATGGCTGGCCTCGAAGATCGGCAGAAAGCGCTTGTTGAAGGTGATCTTCTGCAGGCGTGGCGGGCACGCCTCCAGCCCGAGGGCGAAGACCCATGAGGCAGGCTCGTGCGTGCACGAAAAACTGATATGCGAGCTTTGCCGGCCCTTTGGGTGACCGTCCTGCCAGAGCTTCGACAGACCGAAGCGGATGGCGGTCTGGACGACGGCCACGACCTCCTCGGTCATTTTCCAGCGCAGGGCCAGATAGGACCGGCCATCCTGACTGACGGTCAGAACGCCGCCCTCCTCGGCGAGAAGAATGTCGTTCTCGAGATCGTGAAAATAGGCCGTCCGCAGGATCCTGCTCCTTCCACGTACGCATTTCGCCGCGCGCCCTGGCGCCGCCGCGATCGCCGAGGATGCCCCATCGCCGGGCCGGGTGGCTTGACATAGCGCAACAGAATTTATATCCAACCGGTCGGATATTTTCAATGAGGATATATGGGCCGCCATCGCACCATCGACCGGGAAGCCGTCCTCGACGCCGCCGAAAAGGTGGTGAGCCGTGACGGCGCGGTGCATCTCACGCTGGAGGCCGTCGCGGCCGAGGCCGGGATCAGCAAGGCCAGCGTGCTCTACGACTACAAGACCAAGCGCGCCCTGATCCGGGCGGTGATCGAGCGGCGCGTCGCCGTCGAGACCGCCTATATCCAGACCTTCGTCGATGCGCTCGCGGGCGAGCCCGATGCGCTGATACGCGGGCGGCTCGCCTCCGCTTCGCGCCTCCGCTCCGACGAGGAACGCGCCGTGGCGTTCAACCTGTGCGCGGCCCTGGCCCAGGATGCCGAGCTGCGCGAACCGATCCAGCAGATCAACCGCGTGCAGGTCGCCGAGATCGCCGAGCAGTCCACTCATCCGCGCGGCGCCATGCTCGCCTTCCTCGCCGCCCAGGGGCTGATGTTGATGGAGTGGTTCGAGCTGCATTGCTGGTCGGCGGAAGAGCGCGAGCGCCTCGTCGCCGATATCGGCTGGCTCGTCGACCAGTCCCCGGGCCTGCCGACCGCCTAGCCGGCGGACCTGCCGCAGCCGGCCAGAACTCCGCCCCCTCCTTTTGCACCGTCCCCTCCGGATTCTCCGCATGACCTTTCCGATCTCGCATCTCGGCCGCGGCCTCCTGCTCGGCGCGCTTCTGCTGACCGCCGCCTGCTCCGAAGAGAAGAAGCCGGCGCAGGGCGCCGGTGCGCAGCGCCCGCCTGTCGCCGTCGGCGTGATCACCGCCGAGCCGCAGACGCTGCCCGTGACCAACAACCTGCCGGGCCGCATCGCGCCGACGCGGATCGCCGAAGTGCGCCCGCGCGTCTCGGGCATCGTCGTCGAGCGCGTCTTCCAGCAAGGCACCATGGTCAAGCAGGGCGACGTGCTCTACCGGATCGACCCGGCGCCGTTCCGTGTGCGGGTCGCCAGCGCCGAAGCGGCGCTGAAGCGCGCCGAGGCGAGCCAGCTTCAGGCCCGCCAGCACTCTGACCGGATCGTCGAGCTGCTCGATCGCAAGGTCGCCAGCACCCAGCAGCAGGAGACGGCGGTCGCGCAATTGGCCCAGGCCGAGGCCGATGTCGCCGCCGCCCGCGCCGGTCTCGACGCAGCGCAGCTCGATCTCCAGTATTCCGAGGTGCGGGCGCCGATCAGCGGCCGGATCGGGCGCGCCCTGATCACCGAAGGCGCCCTTGTCGGCACCGGCGCCGCCGATATCCTGGCGACGATCCAGCAGCTCGACCCGGTCTATGCCGACTTCACCCAGTCAGCCGGCGAATTGCTCGCCCTGCGGCAGGCGCTCAAGCTCGGCGCGCTGACCGGCCCCAATCCGGGCGCCGCCAATGTCCAGCTGCTGTTCGACAATGGCGCCACTTACAAGCACCGCGGCCAGTTGCTGTTCTCCGAGGCCACGGTCGACGTGACGACCGGACAGGTGACGTTGCGCGGCCAGTTCCCCAACCCTGACGGCGACCTGCTGCCGGGCATGTATGTCCGCGTCGTCCTCGAGCAGGGCGTGCAGAACAACGTGCTGGCCGTGCCGCTGCAGGCGATCCAGCGCGACGGCGCCGGCCAGGGACAGCTCTATGTCCTGCAGGCCGACGGCACGCTCGAGCTGCGTCCGGTCAGGACCGGGCGCACGGTCGACAACCTCCAGGTGATCGATGACGGGCTGAAGCCCGGCGATCAGGTCGTCGTCGAAGGCTTCCAGAAGATCCGCCCCGGCGCCAAGTTCACCGGCGCGCCCTGGAAGCCGGCCGCCGCCGACCCTGCCCCCGCCACCGAGAAGCAGGGCTGAACGCAATGCCGAGTTTCTTCATCGACCGCCCGATCTTCGCCTGGGTCGTCGCGATCTTCATCATGCTCGCCGGCGTCATCACCATTCCGATGCTGCCGATCGCGCAGTATCCGAACGTCGCGCCGCCGCAGATCACGATCAGCACCAACTATCCCGGCGCCTCGCCGGAGGACATCTACCAGAGCGTCACGCGCCCGGTCGAAGAGGAGCTCAACGGCGTCCCGGGCCTGCTCTATTTCGAGTCGACCTCGGAGGCGAACGGCCGGATCAACCTGACCGTCACCTTCGCGCCCGGCACCAAGATCGGCGAAGCCCAGGTCGAGGTGCAGAACCGGATCAGCCGGGTCGAGCCGCGCCTGCCGCAGACCGTGGTGCAGCAAGGTATGCGCGTCGAGCAGGCCGGCACCGGCTTCCTGATGCTGGTGACCCTGACCTCGCCCGACGGCAAGGTCGATGCGATCGGCCTCGGCGACTATCTCAACCGCAACGTGCTCGGCGAGATCCGGCGCATTTCCGGCGTCGGCAGCGCCCAGCTCTTCGCCACCCAGCGCTCGATGCGGATCTGGATGGACCCTGAGAAGATGCTCGGCCTCGGCCTGACCTCGGCCGACGTCATCGCCGCGGTGCGCGCCCAGAACGCGCAGGTCGCGGCCGGCCGCATCGGTGCCCAGCCGAACCCGATCAACCAGCAGCTCTCCGCGACCGTGCTGGTCAAGGGCCAGCTGACCTCGCCCGAGCAGTTCGGCTCGATCGTGCTGCGCGCCAATCTCGACGGCTCGTCCGTGCGCCTGCGGGACGTCGCCCGGATCGAGGTCGGCGGCGAATCCTACAACTTCTCGACGCGCCTCAACGGCCAGCCGAGCGCCGCCATCGGCGTCCAGCTCTCGCCGACCGGCAACGCACTCGCGACCTCGCAGGGCGTTCAGGCCAAGATGGAGGAGCTCGCCCGCTTCTTCCCGGCCGGGCTGAAATACGACATCCCCTACGACACCTCGCCCTTCGTCGAGGTCTCGATCCAGAAGGTGCTGAACACGCTGCTCGAGGCGATGGCCCTGGTCTTCGTGGTGATGTTCCTGTTCCTGCAGAACTTCCGCTACACGGTGATCCCGACGCTCGTCGTTCCGGTGGCGCTGCTCGGCACCTGCGCGGTGATGTTCGCGGCCGGCTTCTCGATCAACGTGCTGACCATGTTCGCGATGGTGCTGGCGATCGGCATCCTGGTCGACGACGCCATCGTCGTGGTCGAGAACGTCGAGCGGATCATGGCCGAGGAAGGGCTGTCGCCGAAGGAGGCGACCCGCAAGGCGATGACGCAGATCACCGGCGCGATCATCGGCATCACGCTGGTGCTGACCGCGGTGTTCGTGCCGATGGCGTTCTTCCCCGGCGCGGTCGGCATCATCTACCAGCAGTTCAGCCTGACCATGGTCGTCTCGATCCTGTTCTCGGGCTTCCTCGCCCTGACGCTGACACCGGCGCTCTGCGCGACCTTCCTGAAGCCGATCGCGAAGGGCCATCACGCGGAGAAGAAGGGCTTCTTCGGCTGGTTCAACCGCAATTTCGACCGGATGTCGCACGGCTATAGCGGCATCGTCGGCGGGATCACACGTCGCACCGGACGCTATATGGTGATCTATCTCGCGCTGCTCGTCGGCCTCGGCTGGTCGTTCATGCGCCTGCCTTCCGCCTTCCTGCCGAACGAGGACCAGGGCTATCTCCTGGTCGACGTGCAGGCTCCACCGGAGGCCAGCGCCAACCGGACGCTCGACGTGCTCCAGCAGATCGAGAAGATCGCGCTCGCCGAGCCGGCCGTCTCGCGCATGGTCGGCATCTCCGGCTACAGCTTCGCCGGCGCCGGCGAGAACGCGGCGCTCGCCTTCATCACCCTGAAGGACTGGAGCGAGCGCGGCCCGAACGATTCCGCCACCGCTATCTCGGCGCGGATGAACGGCAAGATGTTCGGCATCAAGGACGCGCAGACCTTCGCGCTGTCGCCGCCGCCGATTCAGGGCCTCGGCAACTCCAGCGGCTTCACGTTCCGCCTGCAGGACCGCGCCGGTCTCGGGCAGGAGGCGCTCTCGGCGGCACGCGCGCAGTTGCTCGCCGCGGCTTCGCAGAGCCCGGTGCTCGCCGGCCTGCGCGTCGAGGGGCTCGCCGACGCCGCCCAGGTCAGCCTGGTCATCGACCGCGAGAAGGCGAACACCTTCGGCGTCGCCTTCGCCGACATCAATGCGACGATCTCGGCCAATCTCGGCTCATCCTATGTCAACGACTTCCCCAATGCCGGCCGCATGCAGCGGGTCACGGTCCAGGCCGATGAAGGCCAGCGCATGCAGACCGCCGACCTGCTGCGCCTGAACGTCCGCAACGCCCATGGCGGGATGGTGCCGTTCTCCTCCTTCGCCAGCATCGAATGGTCGAAGGGCCCATCCCAGGTGGTCGGCTACAACGGCTATCCGGCGGTGCGCATCGCCGGCCAGGCCGCCCCGGGCTATTCGTCCGGCGCCGCCATCGCCGAGATGGAACGGCTTGCGCGCGAGCTGCCGTCCGGCTTCGGCTATGAGTGGACCGGCCAGTCGCTGCAGGAGATCCAGTCGGGCTCGCAGGCACCGTTGCTGATCGGGCTCAGCATCCTCCTGGTCTTCCTGCTGCTGGCGGCGCTCTATGAGAGCTGGTCGATCCCGCTCTCGGTGATGATGGTCGTGCCGCTGGGCGTGATCGGCTCGGTGGCGGCGGTGACGCTGCGCGGCATGCCCAACGACGTCTACTTCCTCGTCGGGCTGATCGCGATCATCGGTCTTTCCGCCAAGAACGCGATCCTGATCATCGAGTTCGCCAAGGACCTGCACGCCGAGGGCAAGCCGCTGAGGGAGGCGACGATCGAGGCGGCGCATCTGCGCTTCCGGCCGATCCTGATGACCTCGCTCGCCTTCACGCTCGGCGTCGTTCCGCTGGCGATCGCGTCCGGCGCCAGCGCGGCGAGCCAGAACGCGATCGGCACCGGCGTGCTCGGCGGCATGATCTCGGCGACCGTGCTCGCGATCTTCTTCGTGCCGGCCTTCTTCGTGTTCATCATGAACATGTTCGCGCCGAAGGAAGCGAAGCCCGAGCCGAAGCCGGAGTCGGAGCCGGCACAGGTCGCGATGGCCGCAGAAGACTGAACGACCGACCCGGCCTCCGCACGCGGTGGCCGGGTCCTCGTTCTGATTCCCGAAGGAGAGCCGGGCCGCCTTGCGGCAAGTCAATGTGCCGGTCGCGATCCTGGGGTAGCTGATGGCGACCGCTATCCCGAGGCGCCCCCTTGCAAATCGCGACCTTCCTGCTGACATCCGCGGCGATCCTGCTGACGCCGGGGCCGACCAACACCATCCTCGCCGCATCCGGCGCGGCGATGGGGCTGCGCCAGGCGAGGCTGCTGCCGCTAGCCGAGGCGCTAGGCTATGCGTTCGCCATCGGCTTCTTTCTCTCGCTCGCAAACCTGCTTGGGGATGTTCCGCAGGCTTTGCCGCTGATGAAGGCGGTCGCCGCCATCTGGTTGCTGCTGTCGGCGCGAAAACTCTGGTCCTTGCCGGTCGTTCCCGAGATGCCGGCACGCTCCGGTGCCTTTGCGCGGGTGCTCGTCACGACGTTGCTCAACCCGAAGGCGATGCTGGTCGGGACGCTCTCGATCCCGTCGCTGCTGCCGGGGCAGCCGGTGCTCGGCCTATTCGCCTTCGTCGCGCTCTCGATCGCCGCCGGCTTCGGCTGGACGCTGCTCGGCGCCAGCCTGCCGGTAAGCCTGCGGCGACATTCCTACAGGATGGCAGCGATGATCGTCTGCGGCTTTGCCGTCGCAGCCGCCGTCAGCGCGGCGCAGTGAGAAACCGAGCGGCGCCGGTCGAAACCCGGCGCCGTCCTGTCCTGACCGCGCCTACGCGCCTTTCGCGTCCCGTCTGGCCTGGGCGCGCTTGCCGGCCTGCGAGACGCTGCCAACCTTGGCACGGTTGACGCTGAAGCGGCGCTTGCGACTCTCGATCGCGATCATGCCGTCACTCGCGGTCTTGTCGGCAGGGCGGGCCTTGGCCTTGCCGTCAGCCTTGAGCGCGAGCGCTCTGCGGGCGGCATCCTTCATCTCCTCATGGGCGGCGATCGCCCGGCGTCGCGCCGTCTCCCGGTTGAGCCGCTTGGCGGCCTGCGCCCAGACCTGCTTGCGGCGGGAGGGGCGCTCGACCTCGCCCGGAAAGCTCGCGCCGCGGGCATCGGCCTTGCCGCGAATGCTGCGGCGCATCTGCCGGACGAAGGTGCGCTCCTTCTCCTGCAGGTCACGGATGCGCTTACGCATTTCCGCGAGCGCCTTGTCGTCGGCATCGACGATTGCCGGGTAATGCGTCCCTGCGACGAAGGCGATTTCGTCCTGTTTAAGCAGGGAATTCTCGGTCTTGATCGACAATGTCATCACATCACCTCCTCGCCTACCGGGAGGCGTACTATCCGGCGGCGCGCCCACGCTGGCAACCGCCGGCCCCTGGCCGCGGGCTTCGTGGGGGCGCTTGGAGCAGAGCTGACGGCCGTCAGCCACACGGCCCCGCCTTCGCCGAGTTATGGCGCCCGGTGAAGGCAAAGCGTGAAGCGATGTCATGTCCGGGGCCGTGGAGGATAGCGGCCGTCCGAGGGTCCAGAGCGTCAGGCGGCGCGGCCTGGCGCCGTCTCGCTCGGCATGCCATCCTTGATGACCCCTAGCAGCTGGCCTCTTAGTTCGGGGCTGTCCTTGTGGCCATGCACTGCGACGGCATGCTGGACGGCAGCCTCCAGCAGCTCCTTCTCAGAATCGGCGCTGATCGCGATCGAGCACTTCATCTCACTCGGGAATGCGCGGCAGTCGATGAACTTGCGTCCCATGACGTCCTCCCCTGTGGAAGGCATCGAGCTCCCTCCATCGCCTCGTCGCGATGAAGGCGCCCGGTCGCATTGTAGCCTATCCGGCAGCTCCTGAAAGGCGTCCTGCCTCTTCTGCATCGTTGGAAGCTCGTGATGCCGGCCCGCTATCGATCAGGTTCAGCACTGGCCACGATACTCGTTCTCGCCCCTTGCGGATCCAGGCTGCGAACCTGTTCGGGATGAGGCATCCAGCGCCAGGACATGACGGCGCAGCCTCTCAACGAAGCCATCTTGCATCAGCTTGCCAAGGTGATCTTGCGCCACGCGACTCGGTTGCTTTCCTGCGCGCGGTGCGGTTGTCGCGGCGACCAGCATGTGGCGACAGAGGCGAGGCTCCGGCGGAGCTTCACAGCCTAGAAGCTCGACGGCGTGTTGATCCAGACGACCACCGTCTCCTGTTCGCTGGCATTGCGCCAGGCATGCGGGCGGCGGCTCTCGAAATAGAAGCTGTCGCCGGCTTCGAGCAGGAAGAACTTGTCTCCGTCGAGGACGATCTCGAGGCTCCCCGAGAGAATGTGCAGGAACTCCTCGCCCTCATGCTCGTAGGTGCCTTCGCTCGAAGCTCCCGGAGCGAGCTGGAAGCGATGGCATTCCATCAGGGTCTGGCCCCGCGCGAGCGCCTGTACGGTGACGCCGGGCGAGGTGGGCGGCCATGTCGCCCAGGCGCCGGCGCGCACCAGGGATTCGCGCCCGTCATGATCCTCCTGGCCGCTGATCGCCGCCACCGTCGTCCCGAAGTGACGGGCGAGCTCATGCAGGGCCTTGAAGGACAGGCCGACCGAGGTCCGCTCGAAGGTTGAGAGCACCGAGACCGGGATCGCCGTAGCCTGGGCGACATCCTCCAGCGTCTCATGCGCCGCCTGACGCAGCCGCCGCATCTTCAGCCCGACCGGCACTTCCCGCGCTGACACGTCAGCGGCCGCTCCGGCTGGCGCCTCGGATGCGTCCTCGCGGCCCATGCGATCGGCGATCGCCGGCGGGTTGAGCCCCTTCTCGCGCCGCAGCCAGGCAATCTCCTGCAGGCGGTCGAGCTGCTCGCGGCTGTAGAGCCGCTGTCCCGACGCGGTCCGGATCGGTTCGATCAGCCCCTGCGCCTCCCAGAGCCGCAAGGTAGAGGCCGAAACCCCCGCCATGCGGGCGGCCTCGGTAATGCGAAATCGAACAGGCTCCACATCCGGTCCCGGGCTGCGCCGATCGTCACGGCGATCGGGCGAGAACCTATGGCGGAAAGCGTCCCGCGGCCATCTTGTCTTCTTGCAGAAAAACTGCAAGAAATTCCTCAAAGAATTGCCGGCGCAGGCGCGGCCATCCGAGGGGAGCAAGCAATGTCCAATTCCGCCATCGAAGCCCGCAGGGTTGCCGCCGTCTCCCGCGGCGTCGGCGTCGCGACACAGATCTATGCCGACCGGGCGGAAAACGCCGAGCTCTGGGACACCGAGGGCAAGCGCTACATCGACTTCGCCGCCGGCATCGCCGTGGTGAACACCGGCCACCGCCATCCGCGGGTCATCGCGGCGGTGAAGGAGCAGCTCGAACGCTTCACCCACACCTGCCATCAGGTCGTGCCCTATGAGAACTATGTCGGGCTGGCCGAGCGGCTGAACGAGGCCGTGCCGGGCGACTTCGCCAAGAAGACCATCTTCGTCACCACCGGTGCCGAGGCGACCGAGAACGCGGTCAAAATCGCCCGCGCCGCCACCGGCCGTTCGGCCGTGATCGCGTTCGCCGGCGGCTTCCACGGCCGGACCTTCATGGGCATGTCGATGACCGGCAAGGTGGCGCCCTACAAGGTCGGCTTCGGCCCGATGATGCCGGAGGTCTACCACATCCCCTTCCCCGTCGAGCTGCATGGCGTCACCGCGGAGGTTTCGCTGGCCGCGCTCGACCGGCTGTTCAAGGCCGATGTTGACCCGTCCCGCGTCGCGGCGTTCATCATCGAGCCGATCCAGGGCGAAGGCGGGTTCTACGAGGCGCCGCGCGCCTTCATGACGGCCCTGCGGGCGCTCGCCGACCAGCATGGCATCCTGCTGATCGCCGACGAGGTTCAGACCGGCTTCGCCCGGACCGGCCGGATGTTCGCGATGGAGCGCGCCGGCGTGGTCGCGGACATCACCACCATGGCCAAGGGCCTCGGCGGCGGCTTCCCGATCGCAGCCGTGACCGGCCGCGCGGAGATCATGGACGCTCCCGGTGCCGGTGGCCTCGGCGGAACGTATGGCGGCAACCCGATCGGCATCGCGGCGGCCCATGCCGTCCTCGACGTCATCGCCGATGAGGGGCTTTGCGCACGGGCCGAGCAACTCGGCGCCCGCCTGAAGCAGCGCCTGCAGTCGCTGACGCCGGACATACCGCAGATCGCCGACATCCGCGGCCCCGGCTTCATGAACGCCGTCGAGTTCGCCCTGCCTGGCACGAATACGCCGGCTCCGGAGTTCACCAACCGTGTCCGGGCCCGGGCGCTGGAAAAGGGCCTGATCCTGCTGAACTGCGGCGTCTACGGCAATGTGATCCGCTTCCTCTCGCCGCTGACCATCAGCGACGAGATCTTCTCCGAGGCGCTCGACATCCTCGAGGACAGCCTGCGCGAATGCGCAGCGGAGGCCTGAGGCGATGGCGATCGCAGCAAGCCTCCTTGCGCGGCTGAAGGACACCTCGCTCGCCGTCGAAAGCGGCTTCATCGCCGGCCGGCCCGTCGCCTCGGCGGCGACGGGCCGGACCTTCGAGGTCACCAATCCCTCGACGGGCGAGGTCCTGGCGACGCTGCCGGACCTGAACCGCGCCGAGGCGGCCGCCGCCATCGACGCCGCGCAGGAGGCGCAGAAGGACTGGGCGGCCCGCACCGGCAAGGACAGGGCGACGATCCTGCGCCGGCTGTTCGACCTGATGGTCGCCAATGCCGACGACCTCGCGGCGATCCTCACCGCCGAGATGGGCAAGCCGCTGGCCGAGGCCAAAGGCGAAGTCCTCTACGGCGCTTCCTATGTCGAATGGTTCGGCGAGGAGGCCAAGCGAGTCTATGGCGACACCATCCCCGGGCACCAGCCCGACAAGCGGATCATCGTCGTCAAGCAGCCCGTCGGCGTGGTGGCGGCGATCACGCCCTGGAACTTTCCGAACGCGATGCTGGCGCGAAAGCTGGCGCCGGCCCTGGCCGCCGGCTGCGCCATGGTGGCCAAGCCGGCGTCGGAAACCCCGCTCTCGGCCCTCGCCCTCGCCGTTCTCGCCGAACGTGCCGGGCTGCCTGCCGGACTCTTCAGCGTGCTGCCCTCGACCGATTCCGTCTCCGTCGGCCGCGAGTTCTGCGAGAACCCGAAGATCCGCAAGCTGACCTTCACCGGCTCGACCAATGTCGGCAAGATCCTGATGCGGCAGGGCGCCGACCAGGTGCTCAAGCTCGGGCTCGAACTCGGCGGCAATGCGCCCTTCATCGTCTTCGACGATGCCGATCTCGACGCCGCGGTCGAAGGGGCGATCGTCTCGAAATACCGCAACAACGGCCAGACCTGCGTCTGCGCCAACCGCCTCTACGTCCAGGCCGGGGTCTACGACGCCTTCGCGCAGAAGCTCGCCGAGCGGGTCGGGCAGATCAAGGTCGGCGACGGCTTCGAGGCGGGCGCGCTCGCCGGCCCGCTCATCTCGGACAAGGCGCTGGCAAAGGTGGAGGAGCATATCGCCGACGCGACCGCCAAAGGCGCGCAGGTGCTGACCGGCGGCAGACGCGACCAGCGCGGCGGCCTCTATTTCGAGCCGACCGTGCTGACCGGCGCCACCGCGACGATGAAGGTCGCGCGCGAGGAGACCTTCGGCCCGGTCGCGCCGCTCTTCCGTTTCGAGACCGTCTCGGAGGTGGTGGCGATGGCCAACAACACCGAGTTCGGCCTCGCCTCCTATCTCTACTCGCGCGACGTCTCGAAGATCTTCCGCGTCGCCGAGGCGCTGGAATACGGCATGGTCGGCATCAACACCGGGCTGATCTCGACCGAAGTCGCGCCCTTCGGCGGCATCAAGCAATCGGGCCTCGGCCGCGAAGGCTCGAAATACGGCATCGAGGACTATCTCGAGATCAAATACCTCTGCCTCAGCGTCTAAGGCAGCGCGCCCGGAGCCTCCGGGCGCGCCTGTCTGGGCATGACGCCGAGAAAGGTCATCAGGACATGTTTCTCGATGTCCTGCTTCAGCGTGTCGAGCGTCATGTTCTCGTCCGAGACGCGGCGGCCGAAATGATAAGTCCCGATCGCAGTGATCAGTTCGGCGAGCGCCCTGATGTCGACATCGGCATCGAGCTGGCCGCGCTCCTGGAAGGTGCGCAGCATGCGCCGGTAATGGCGCTCGATCAGCCAGCCAAAGATGATTCCGGCGCGGTGGAGGCGGCTGCCGGGCTGGAGATAGGGCGCGGCCAGGATGACCCGCCAGCATTCCCGGCCGAGCGTGCGCATCGCCTGGTCGGCGAGCAGGCGCTCGAAGCCCTGCACGGCCTCCACGGGGTCGCTCGGCGGGTTCTGAACATAAGCGCTGCGCTCGGCCCAGGAGCTGTAGACATGCCGCGCAGCCAGCGCGGTGAGGATGTTCGCCTTGTTCGTGAAGTAGTTATAGACCGTCGCCGGCGCGACCTCCGCCGCCTCCGCGATCTCCTCGATACGCGTGCTGTCATAGCCGCTCTGCGCGAACAGGCGAGAGGCTGCGCCCAGAATGAGCCCGACGCGGTGCTGCCGGTTGCGCTCTCTCAGTCCGATCACCTTGCTGGCCAAAACGTCCTCCTGCCGATGCCCGAGCTTACCTCAAAAAATTAGAGTTGGCTCTTTTTTTATAGTTGACTCTGATTTTGACGCGGCTAAGCTCTGCAATCACTCGACCAGACAGCCAAGGTCGAAATAAATATAACAGAGGGGCTGCCTTGACAATGACGGCAATGATTCCAGGTCACGACCTGTCGATATCTGGTGTTTCGAAGACATTCGGCACATTCAAAGCTGTCAAAGACGTGTCCCTCGACATCAAGGGCGGCGAATTTCTTACGATGCTTGGTCCTTCCGGCTCCGGAAAGACCACCTTGTTGATGATGATTGCCGGGTTCGTGCAACCCGACCAAGGTAGCATCCACCTCGACAAGCAGCCGATTACGCACCTGCCGCCGGAACGCCGCAATTTCGGCATGGTCTTTCAGGGCTATGCCTTGTTCCCGCATCTGTCGGTCTTCGACAATGTGGCCTTCCCCCTGAAGGTCCGCCGGCGCCCGCGCGCCGAGATCGAGGAAAAGGTCAAGGCGGCACTGGATCTGGTCAAGCTGACGACCCAGAGCGAGCGCCTGCCGCGCCAGCTCTCGGGCGGGCAGCAGCAGCGTGTGGCGCTTGCCCGTGCGCTCGTATTCACCCCTCACCTGCTCCTGCTCGACGAGCCCTTGAGCGCGCTCGACAAGAAGCTGCGCGCCGAACTCCAGGAGGAGCTGAAACGCCTGCACCGCCAGGTCGGGCTCAGCTTCATCTATGTCACGCATGACCAGGACGAGGCACTGTCCATGTCGGACCGCATCGTCGTGATGAGCGACGGGCGACTGGTCGAGCAGGGCACGCCGGGCGAGCTCTACGACCGGCCCCGGACGGCTTTCGTCGCTGACTTCCTCGGCAAGAGCAATTTCGTGCGCGGCAAGGTCGAGTCCCATATCGGGGACGGCTTCGTGTTCTCCGGGGATGGCGTGCGCTTCGTGCAGAAGGCACGCGATACCAAACCGGGCATCGGCTCGAACGTCACGGTCGCGCTGCGGCCGGAAAAGCTCTCCATCGTCGCCCCGGGCACCGAAAGCGACAACCGGCTGAGCGGCGTCGTCAGTGAGTGGAACTACTTTGGTTCGGAGTTCCGCATCCTCGTCGAAACCGCGGGCTGCGGTCCGATCAGCGTCTCGCTGCCGGCCTGGAATGCCGGCGCGGCTCCGGAAGTCGGGCAATCCCTCGAGCTGGGCTGGAGCGCGCGGGCGGGGATGGAAGTCCAGGAGGCCTGACGGCCGGGCTAGGCGACCGGAAAGCCTCATCTTCATCATCAACAAGAACAGGGGATCATGATGGAAAAGCAGAGCTTCGCGGAAGATTGCAGGGCCCTCGCGGCCGAACTCGGCGGCAGTCAGACCCGTCGCGACCTGATCCGCAGCGCGCTCGCGCTCGGCATCGCGCCTGCGGCGCTCGCACTGGGCGGTGGCGCCGCGCGGGCCCAGGCCGGCAAGGAAGTGGTGCTGGTCAATTTCGGCGGCGTCGCCATGAAGGCCTTCGACGAGGCCTATGTGAAGCCGTTCGCCGCCCAGGGCGGCAAGATCGTGCTCGACGGGAGCGGCGCGCTCAACGGCAAGATCCTCACCATGGTCCAGTCGCGCCACGTCACCTGGGACATCTGCGACGCCGGCATCACGACGCTGGCCGAACTCGGCCCGCATGGCGCGCTGGAAAAGATCGATTACTCGATCGTCGACAAGACCAAGCTCGATCCCACCTTTGCCTATGACGAAGGCGTGGTGAACTACATGTTCAGCTCGGTCCTCGCCTGGGACAAGAGCAAGATTTCCGGCGAGCCGACGCTGGCGGACTTCTTCGACACCAAGAAGTATCCGGGCCGGCGGATGATGCGCAAGGACTCGCAGGCCATGCTCGAGTTCGCGCTGCTGGCAGACGGCGTGCCGAAGGACAAGCTCTATCCGCTCGACGTCAAGCGTGCCTTCGCCAAGATCGCGACGATCAAGAAGGACCTGCTGTTCTGGAACAGCGGCTCGGAAAGCCAGAGCCTGATGCGCGACGGCGAATGCGTGATGGGCCTGCTCTGGCACACCCGCGCCAATGTGCTCGCCGACGAGACGCAGGGCCGCGTCACCTACACCTTCAAGGACGGCCTGCTCCAGCCCGGCCTCTGGGTCGTGCCCAAGGGCAATCCCGCCGGCAAGGAAGCGATGCGCGCCATCGCCTCGATGCAGCAGCCGGAAGGCCAGGTGAAGCTCCTGGCGGCGATGGGCAATGGCCCGTCGAACCCCGCCGCCGATGCGCTCGTGCCGGCGGAGCTGAAGAAGAAGAACCCGTCGGACGCCGCCAACGCCGCGGTCCAGGCCAAGATCAACGCCGATTGGTACAAGGCCAACCATTCGAAGACCTTCCAGAGCTTCCTGGATCTGATCTCCTCGTAACGGCTCGGCGTCTCGCGACGCACGACGGGTCATGCCCTCCCCAAAGGGGGGCATGACCGCGCCCGAGGGCGCTTTCCCACCCGATCGGACATGTGATGACTGCTCCTGCCGACTCAGCGCGCAGCCGGGCCGGTCTCAGCCTCTTCGCGTCGCCTGCGACGCGCTATTGGCTGCTGATCGCGCCGGCTCTCCTCCTGATGGGGGTCTTCTACATCTACCCGATCGGCCGCGTGCTCTGGATGAGCTTCACGGTGCCGACGACGGGGCTCGACAATTACGAGTTGCTCGCGACCAGCGCCTCGATCCAGCGCATGCTCTGGACCACGGCCCGCATCAGCGTGCTGACGACGATCTTCACGCTGCTGCTGGCCTATGTCGTCGCCTATGCGCTCGTGCACGCCTCGCCCAAGGTCCAGCGCTGGATGTTCCTCGGCGTGCTCGTGCCGCTCTGGATCTCCGTGCTGGTGCGCGCCTTCGCCTGGTTCGTGCTGCTGCGCCGCGAGGGGCTCATCAACTCGGCGCTGATGGCGACGGGCGTCACCGACTCCCCGCTGAGCCTGATCTGGAACGAGACCGGCGTCATGATCGGCATGGTGCACTACATGCTGCCGCTCGGCATCCTGCCGATCTTCTCGAACATGCGCGACATCGACCAGCGCTGCATCGCCGCCGCCCGCGGCCTTGGCGCCTCGCGGTTCGAAGCCTTCTGGCGGGTGTTCCTGCCGCTTTCGCTCCCCGGTGTCGTCGGCGCGAGCATCCTGGTCTTCATCTTCTCGCTCGGCTTCTTCGTCACCCCGGCCCTGCTCGGCGGCGGCAAGACGCTGATGATCGCCGAATACATCAAGGTCCAAATCCTCGAGGTCGTGCGCTGGGGCGTCGCCAGCATGCTCGCCGCGGTGCTGCTGATCGTCATCGGCGTGCTGCTCGCGGCACTGAGCCGGCTGGTCAATCTGCGCAAACTCTTCGGGGCGGGCTGAGACCATGACCGCAAACGGCTTCGGCAACATCTCGATCATGACACGCTCGCTGGCGTGGCTGATCATCTGCTTCCTCGTCCTTCCGATCACCGTGGTCTTCGCCGTTTCGGTGACCGACCGGCACTATCTCTCGCTGCCGGAGTCGGAGGTGTCGTTCCAGTACTACCGCAACCTGTTCAGCAGCGGCCCCTGGCTCACCAGCATCCTGCAGAGCTTCATCATCGCCTGCGTCTCGACGGCGGTGGCCGTCGTCGCAGGCACGCTCTGCGCCATCGGCTGCTGGCGCCTCGGCAACCGCGCCAGCGACTTCGTCCGCATGCTGATGCTGGTGCCGATCATGGTGCCGACCATCGTCTACGCGCTCGGCATCTACCAGTTCTGGATCGACCTGCGCCTGCTCGACACCTACACCGGCCTGATCATCGCCCATGCGGTGACGGGTGTCCCCTATGTGGTGATCACGGTTTCGACCGCGCTCGCCGGCTTCGATCCGCGCCTCGAACAGGCCTCGCTCAGCCTCGGCGCCAGCATGAGCCAGACGCTGCGCCTGGTGATCATCCCGAACATCATGCCCGGCGTCGTCTCGGGGCTGATCTTCGCCTTCATCCATAGCTGGGATGAGCTCGTCCTCGCCCTCTTCATCGCCGGTCGCGCCGTCTTCACCCTGCCGCGCCGCATGTGGGACGGCATCAACGAGGCGCTCGATCCCACCATGGCCGCCGTCGCGGCGGTCCTCATCGCCGTCACCGTGAGCCTTCTGTGCGCGGACGCCTATGTGCGCTCGCGGCGCGGGAACTGAACCATCCGAAAAGGCAGAACCATGTCCGATATCAGCGGTTTTGGCGCCGACAAGCAGAGCGCCCTCACCTGGCTGGAAGAGAACGCAGAGCGTCTCTCCGCCGACCATATGACGATCTGGGACCTGCACGAGCCGTCCTGGCGCGAGTACCGCTCCGCCGCCTGGTATGTCGAGCGCCTGCGCGCCGAGGGCTTCACGGTCGAGGAGGGGTCCGGCGGCATGCCGACGGCGTTCTGTGCCGAATGGTCCAATGGCGAAGGCCCGACCATCGGCGGCTATGCCGAGTACGACGCCGTGCCCGGCACCTCGCAGGAGGCCGTGCCCTTCCGCAAGCCCCGCGAGGGCGTCAGCCGCCACGCCGCCGGCCATACCGACCCGCATTCGGCGCTCGGCATCGGCGCGTTCGCCGGTTTCCTCGCCGCCAAGCACGCCATGGAGAAGCACGGCATCAAGGGGCGCATCAAGTTCTTCGGCGAGCCGGCCGAGAAGATGTGCGGCTCGAAGCCGGTGCACGCGGCGAAGGGCTACTACAACGATCTCGACGCGGCGATGAGCTTCCACCCGCACTCGTTCCCGGCGCTGGCGAACAGCTGCTTCTGGGATACCCACAGCGCCCCCTACTGGAGCCGCGTCTACACCTTCGAGTGCCCGAACCCGGAGACCTGGCAGCAGACCGGCGCCTTCGCCGGCGTGACCCACAGCCACTCGACCGCGCGCGCGCCGGGCGCGATCGACGCGGTCTGCCTGATGTACACCTCGTCAAAGTACATGAAGGAGTCGATGCTGCCGCATCACGGCAGCTGGACGCTCAACGAGCACATCATCCAGGCGGGCTATGCGGCCGCGGACAATCTCGCGCCCGGCCTCGCCCAGATCCAGTACTCCCTGCGCGCCCCGACGCTCGACATGTGCGAGCGCGTCTTCGCGGTGCTCGACCGCAATGCCGAGCATTGCGCCGCGATGAGCCACTGCACGGTCAGCCCCGCCTGGATCACCCGCACCCGCGCCGGCCTGCCGAACCACGCGATGGCGCAGGCGGCCTGGCGCAACTTCGCCGCGATCGGCGCGCCGCAATGGGGCGAGGAAGCGCGCGCCTTCGGCCGTGAGATCCAGCGCAATCTCGGCCTGGAGCCGATGGACGACCCGTTCATGCCCGAAATCCAGCGCCTGACGGCGCCCTGGGAGGGCGAGGAGGCCTTCCGCGCGCAACTGCCGTCCTGGCAGAAGAACCTCGCTGCCGACGACTATGTCGACTACACGTGGCACGCGCCGACGGTGCGGCTCTATGTCGGCCGCCCGACCCTCAAGGCCCCGCCCGGCTACCGCTATCCGGAGTGGACCCGCTACGCCATGGGCGGCATGCCGGCCTGCATCGACCCGATGTGGAGCACGGCCGCCAAGGTCATCGCCACCACCATCGTCGACCTCTTGACCGACGGCACCAGCCTCACTGCCGCGCAGGCGGAGTTCAAGGATCGCACCGGCGGCGGCATCGGCGGTGAGAAGTGGGTTGCGCCGCTTCTGCCGGCCGATTTCGAGGCCCCCGTCAATTATCGCTGGCCGGAATACGTCACCACCGCCCGTGGCGACGAATGGACCATTCCGACCGCTGCCGGCTGAGACCCGGCTGCGAGAGATCAGTTCAGCATCGGATTCAGGAGAAGACCATGTCGATCATTTCGGAACACGAATACCGCTACAACATGCTCATCAAGACCTTCGCCTCGCGGGCCGAGCCGGCCTTCGAGGCCGAGTCCGAGCAGGTCGAGGTCTGGGGGCAGCGCTGGGGCTGCAACAACGATGTCGGCCAGATCCGCAAGGTGCTGATGCACCGCCCCGGCCCGGAGCTCAACGTCGTCGATCCCACCAAGCGCATCCCCGACATCGGCGCCTTCGGTGACCCGGAGAAGGGCTGGTACTGGCGCGGCGACTCGATCCCCGACCTTCCGGCCCAGCAGGCCCAGCATGACAAGCTCGTCGCCGCCCTGCGCGAGGAAGGTGCCGAGGTCGTCTTCCTCGACGAATGCGCGCCCGGCAAGATGAAGTCCGTCTACACCCGCGACAGCGTCATCGCCATCGATGGCGGCGCCATCGTCACCCGTCTCGGCCCGCCGATCCGCCGTGGCGAGGAGCTGCCGGTCACGCGCACCCTCGGCAAGCTCGGCATGCCGATCCTGCGGACCATCGGCGGCACCGGCCTGATGGAAGGCGGCAGCTTCGCCTTCATCACGCCGAAGGTCGCCGTCGTCGGCCTGTCGAGCCGCGTCAACGAGGAAGGCGCCCGCCAGCTCGAGGAAGTGCTGCGCGTCCACGGCGTCGAGCTGCTCCGCGTCGAGCTCACCGGCTATCGCCTGCACATCGACGGCATGTTCGTGATGGTCGACGCCGAGACGGCGTTCGTGAACCCGACGCTGCTGCCCTTCTGGTTCCTCGAGCGGCTGAAGCAGCTCGGCATCCGCCAGATCGAGGTCTGCCCGGACGACGGCAACTGGGTCATCAACTGCCTTGCGGTTCGCCCGGGCCGGGTAATCATGGCCGGCGGCCTCTCCGAGCGCACGCAGGCGAAGTTCGACAAGGCGGGAATCACCGTCCGTGTCGTAGAGTACGACAAGGTCGCGCTCGGCGGCGGCGGCATTCACTGCTCGACCTCGCCGCTGGTTCGCGATCCGCTCTGAGAATGGAGCACGCGCCGATCCGATTGCTCCGCAGTCGGATCGGACCTCGCGTTCTCTGTCAGTATGTTAGAGGCGGATTCGCCGGTCGGGTTGCTTCGATCTGATCGGAACGGGCTCCGCGGGCCGGGCTAGACGCCCGGCTCCTCCATGTTTCGGCAATGCAAGGCGGGACAAGAAGGCATGAACGGCGCGGAAAGCCTGGTCAGGACGCTGATCGCCAGCGGGATCGACACCTGTTTCGCCAATCCCGGCACGTCGGAGATGCACTTCGTCGCGGCGCTCGACCGGGTCCCCGGCATGCGCTGCGTGCTCGGGCTGTTCGAGGGCGTCGTCTCCGGCGCGGCCGACGGCTATGCGCGCATGGCCGACAAGCCGGCCGCGACCCTGCTCCATCTCGGCCCCGGCCTCGGCAACGCGCTGGCCAATCTCCACAACGCCCGCAAGGCCAGTACCCCGATCGTCAACATCGTCGGCGATCATGCGACGCATCACGCCGTCTACGACGCGCCCCTTTCCTCCGATGTCGAAGGCGTCGCCCGGCCGATGTCGGACTGGGTGAGGACCTCGAAGGATGCCCGCGCCGTCGCCCGCGACGGCGCCGAGGCGGTGCAGGCTTCGCTCTCCGGCGCAGGCCGGGTCGCGACACTGATCCTGCCGGCCGACACCGCCTGGAACGATGCCGACGGCCCGGCGCCGCGCCTCCTCCCGCCGGCGCGCCCGAAGGTCTCGGACGAGGCACTGAAGGAGGCGGCTGCGGCCCTGCGCTCCGGCGAGCCGACGCTGCTCATGGTCGGCGGGCGCGCCTTGCGGGCACGGCCGCTGGAACTGGCGAGCCGGATCGCGCAAACCCATGGTGCGCGCCTGATGGCGCCGACCTCCAATGCCCGGATCGCCCGCGGCGCCGGGCGCGTCGCGCTCGAACGCGTCTTCTATCCCGTCGCCGACGCGCTGGCGCAGCTCGCCGAAGTGCGCCGCGTCGTGCTGGTCGGCGCGCCGGAGCCGGTCGCCTTCTTCGCCTATCCCGGCAAGCCGAGCCTCGTCCTGCCGCCGGACTGCGCCGTACACCACCTCGCCGCGCCGGAGGACGATCTCGAAGACGCGCTCGAACGCCTCGCCGACCTGATCGGTGCCGGCGCACCACCGGTCCTGCAGGCACTGGCCCGCCCGGACCTTCCCTCGGGGGCGCTCACCGCCGAGGCCGCCGCCGCCGTGGTCGGCGCATTGATGCCGGAGGACGCGATCCTCGTCGACGAGAGCATCAATGCCGCGGGCTTCTGCTACCGGCACACGGCCGGCGCACCCGCGCATGACTGGCTGCAGCTGACCGGTGGCTCGATCGGCATCGGCCTGCCGCTGGCGACCGGCGCTGCCGTGGCCTGCCCGGAGCGGCGCACTGTGGCGCTGCAGGCCGATGGCAGCGGCATGTACACCTTGCAGGCGCTGTGGACGCAGGCACGCGAGAATCTCAATGTCACCAACATCATCTTCGCAAACCGGGCCTATCAGAGCCTCGAGACCGAGCTGTTCAATGTCGGCGCGCTGAACCCCGGACGGACGGCGCTCGACATGCTCGACCTGCGCCGCCCCGATCTCGACTGGGTCAAGCTCGCCGGCGGCATGGGCGTGGAAGCCGCCCGCGCGGACAGCGTCGAGCGCCTGATCGAACTCGTCGGGACGAGCTTCCGCCAGCCGGGGCCGTTCCTGATCGAAGTCCCCTGCTGAGAAACGTCATGACGAAGCGCGCGAACAATCTGAGCATCGATGCAAAGCGTCTCTGGAGCGATCTCATGGAGACCGCCCGGATCGGCGGCACCGCCAAGGGCGGCATCCGGCGCCTGACGCTGGGCGAGGAAGATCGCCGCGTCCGCGACTGGTTCCGGGCCGAATGCGAGAGCCTCGGCTGTAGCGTGCATGTCGATGAGGTCGGCAACATGTTCGCGATCAGGCCGGGCCGGAACAACGCGCTGCCGCCGATCGCGATGGGCAGCCATCTCGACACGCAGCCGACCGGTGGCAAGTTCGACGGCGTGCTCGGCGTGCTCGCCGGGCTCGAATGCCTGCGCACCCTGCACGCCGCCGACTATGAGACCCATGCGCCGGTCATGCTGGTCAACTGGACGAACGAGGAGGGCTCGCGCTTCGCGCCCGCCATGCTCGGCTCCGGCGTCCATGCCGGCGTGTTTGACCGCACCTATGCCGATACGCGCAAGGATGGTGAGGGCGTGAGCTTCGCCGAGGCGATCGAGGCGATCTCCTATCGTGGCGAGGTCGGGATCGGGTCGACGCCGATCGGCGCCATGTTCGAGCTCCATATCGAGCAGGGGCCGATCCTCGAGGCCGAGGGCGATACGATCGGTGTCGTCACCGGCGTCCAGGGCATGCGCTGGTACGATGTCGAGATCACCGGCCGCGAGTCGCATGCCGGCTCGACCCCGATGGCGATGCGCAGGGACGCCCTCCCCGCCGCGGCCGCGCTGGTGCTGGCCGTGCAGGCTGCCGCCCGCGCCTGCCCCGGGGCCGTCGCCACCGTCGGAACGATCGCGGTCCATCCCGGCTCCCGCAATGTCATTCCCGGCGCAGCCTCGCTCTCGGTCGACCTGCGCCATCCCGATGCCGGCGCGCTCGACGGGACCGAGGCTGCCATCGAGCAGGCTCTGGCGGCAATCTGCGCCGAACACGGCGTCACCGGCACGCTGACGCGGATCTGGGACTCGCCGCCCGTGCCCTTCGATCCCGGCTGCATCGCTTCGGTGCGCGATGCCGCCGGCAGCCTCGGCTACCGCATGCGCGACATCGTCTCCGGCGCCGGCCACGATGCCGCCTATATCGCCCGCATCGCGCCGACGGCGATGATCTTCGTGCCCTGTGCCGGGGGCCTCAGCCACAACGAGGCGGAGGACGCCTCCTTTGAGGATTGCGGCGCGGGAGCGCAGGTGCTGCTCCAGGCCGTGCTCGACTACGACCGCCGGCTCGCCGAGACGAAACCAGGAGCGACACCGTGAAATCCTGGCGCCGGCTCGATATCGGCGGCCGCCGGGTTCCGGCCGCCGACGCCGCGGCCAACTTCGGCCACGGCTGCGAGAACGCGGCGGCATGAGCCAGCCCCAGGAAGTGCTGGCGGCGCTCAGGACCGCCCTCGGCGACGATCAGATCCGCGTCGGGGACGCCGTGCCCGTGCGCAACCGCGCCGACAGCGCCGGGCTGCCGCCTTGCGCGCCGGCGGCGCTGCTGCTGCCACGCAGCACGGCCGAGGTCTCGGCGGCGCTGGCGATCTGCCACCGCTTCTCCCTTCCAGTCGTCGTTCAGGGCGGCCTGACCGGGCTGGCAGGCGGCGCTCACCCCGTCGAAGGCGAGATCGCGCTCTCCCTCGAACGGATGAACGGCATCGAGGAGCTCGATCCCGTCGGCCGGACGATGACCGCCCTCGCCGGCACGCCGCTGGAGGCGATCCAGCAGCGGGCGGCCGAGGCAGGCCTTCTGTATGGCGTCGATCTTGGCGCGCGCGGCAGCTGCACCATCGGCGGCAATGTCGCGACCAATGCCGGGGGCGTGCAGGTGCTGCGTTATGGCATGACCCGCCGCAACGTGCTCGGCCTCGAAGCGGTGCTGCCGGACGGCCGCATCGTCAGCTCGCTCGTCAAGGTCATCAAGAACAATGCCGGCTACGACTGGACCCAGCTCCTGATCGGCAGCGAGGGCACGCTCGGCGTCGTCACGCGCGTCCTGTTGGCGCTCCAGCCGGCCGTGCCGAGCCACCACACCGCGCTCTGCTCCGTCGCGGGCGTCGCTGAAGCCTTGCAGGTGCTCGACCGGTTGGAGGCGAAGCTGCCGGGCGGCCTCCTCGCCTTCGAGGCGATGTGGCGCGACTATCTCGCCGCCACGGCAGCCCATGCAGCGCTGCCGCCGCCCTTCACATCGGGCCCAGCGCTCACCCTGCTGGTCGAGGCGGCGCTTCCCGCCGGCGAAGCCTATGCGGACCTGTTCCTGGAGGCGCTCAGCGCGCTCGTCGAGGAAGGGCTGCTTGAAGACGTGCTCGTCGCGCAATCGAGTCGGGAACGGGCGCGCTTCTGGACCTATCGCGAAGCGAGCTCGGAGTTCTACCGGCACCTGCCGACCGGCCTGCATTTCGACATCAGCGTGCCGCTCGCAGCGATGGCTCAGGGTGCCGATCTCCTGCATGCCCGGATCGCGCAGGCCAGCCCCGGCGCGAGCCTGATCATGTTCGGCCACCTCGCCGACAGCAATCTGCATCTCTCGATCCATCCGCCCGAAGGAACGGGCTTCGACGGGCTTGCCGAGGTGGTGTACCGCACCGTCCGGGACGTCGAGGGCAGTATCTCGGCCGAACACGGCGTCGGCGTGCTGAAGCGCCCCTATCTCGGCTACAGCCGCTCCGATTCCGAGCTCGCCTTGATGCGAACCCTCAAGGACGCGCTCGACCCGGCGGGGATACTGAACCGCGGCCGTATCCTGGCATGATGTACCGTCCAGCGGTTCCTGGTCACCGCTCGCGATCTCAGGTCAATTCCCTGTCCTGCAGGGGCTCGGGCCAGAACGGCACCTGATCGCGCCGCGGCTGCCAGATCCCCTGTTCGGCGAGACCGCGGACATGGGCGGCGATCTCGGCAAGGGTAGCGAACCAGACGCCGCCCTTCTCCTGCATGTATTCGATCAGCCCGGCGAAGGCGTCCGCGCGAGACGGCCGCCCCGAGACGAAGGGGTGCCAGACGGCGTTCCAGAGGCCGCCATGGCGCCAGGCCGCGTCGAATTCGGCCCGGAAGACCTCCATCGCCCGTGCGGGCGAGGCGATCGGCAGCATGTAGCCGAACTCCTTGACGCAGACATATTGCGTCCAATCGTCAAGCGACATGTCGGTCGGCAGCTCGACGAGATCTCCGCGTGCATTGCCGATCAGATAGGGCTGGTCGTCGCCCAGCAGCGAGCTGTCGTAGCTGAAGCCGCTATCCTGCAGCAGCTCCAGCGTGTGCCGGGAAAAGGCGTAGGCCGGGGCACGATAGCCCGCAGGCTTCTGCCCGCTCAGCCGCGCCAACGCCTCGATCCCGCGCCCGAGGCTCTCCGCCTCCTCGTCTCGGCTCTGCGTATTCGGCCGCCTGTGGAGGTAGCCATGATGGCCGAGCTCATGCCCCGCCGCGAGAATCTGTTCGACGGTCGCCGGATAGGCTTCGACGCACCATCCCGGGATAAAGAAGGTCTGCCGCAACCCGGAGCGGCGGAAGATTTCCAGAAGCCGCGGCACGGCGACCTGCGGCTCGTAGCGCAGCATCGAGGCCAGTGCGACACGGTCCGGCGCCTGCTCGCGGAAGTTGATGTGAAGCAGCGCCTCCGCGTCCATGTCGAAGGTATAGGCGACGGCGCAACGCGCATTGTTCGGCCAGGGGATCGGATTGCTGATCATCGACGCTGGCCCCGGGTGCAATTCACGGTCTATCGCGCACTGCTGCTGCGACTGCGACTGTAAGAAAATTTGTGAGCGAACAGCTCAATGCCGTGCCGGAAAGGTCGAGCCAGATGCCGCGCGACGTTCTCCCGCCATGCCCGGCTCATTCATGATGCGTAATGGCATGCACGGCATCTCCTGGCGACCCGAGCAGGCTGGACATCCAAGATCATGCCCGCCCCCGGACCGTCGCGTTGGTCGTTTGAATGCACGGGCTTGTCAAGCTTGGCAGGCTTGCTCGGCCCGCGATCCCACAGCGTCGCCAACCAGGCTGGCCAGTGCAATTCCTCGCGATGTGGCCGCTGCGCGCGGCCCGTGACGGCTGCGCAAGACCCACCTGCCCGACCAGCGAGCCGAAACTAACGCCTTTTCACGAGAGCGGTCGGATCACTTCCGAAACCACTCCGGCAGAAACCTCGCCAAGACTAGGAAAACACAAGACTATTCGCGAGCCGCCTCCTCAGGAAAGACTCCATCTCATCGAGGAATTTCGTCGCGGCCTCCAATGACCGATCGACATCGCCGCGCCCGATCGCCTCGATCGCATCAGCATGCGCATGCCCTATGGGAATGTTCGTCGCCTCGAGATGCATGAAGTACACGCGCCGGGAATTGGCCTGAATGGGAGCGAGCGCCGCAGTCAGGAACTTGTTGCGCGCCACCCGCAGCGACAAATCCTTGAAGCTTCGGTCGACGTTCATCAAGCCGACCTTGTCCCCGGCGTCGACGACAGCCCGCATGCGCTGCGCCATCTCCATGAAGCGCGCCCTGTCCTCGCTCGAAGCGAGCCTGGCGGCCCGCACCGCAACCTGACACTCCAGGGGGCGACGAACCTCCATCAGCAGAAACTGGTCCCGGAAGTCGACATCCGTGACGAAGACGCCGGAGCGCGGCAGGATATCGACGAGATTGTTCTCGCGCAGCCTCTGCAGGGCCTCGCGAATCGGCGTGCGCCCCAGGGCCAGGGCCTGCGCCAGCGTCTGCTCCGACAACCGCGTTCCTGGCCTGAGCTCGCCGAGGATGATCATTTCCTCGAGACGCCTGTAGGCTTCCACGGCCAAGGTCGAGGACGCCTCCCCCGCAAAACCCATTCATCTCTCCTCAAACCGCCCAGGGCGCTCGGTCAAACTGACATATCAGATTAGGCTGCAACCTCTCAGATCGGCAAGACAGCTACGCTCGCGTTTCCGTGAAAATTCATGATTGACAACGCCTCTCAGCTTTGTGACGCTGCCTTTACTGACATGTCAAACAAGACCTGACGCAGCGCTGCAGCTGCGATTATCGGGCGCCGGGCATGCAGCTTCGTTTTCCGGCCGACGCCACCCTACGCTGTCCGCGGACGCCCGCGCGACGGCCGGCGATGCGCGGGATTTGTCGAGCGCCGCGCTGAGCGGGAGGGAGTGGGACCGGCGATGACAGTGCCTCGGATCGACAGGATCGTGATCAACGGCAAGATCGCGACGATGGAGCGACCGGACCATTTCGTGGAAGCTCTCGCGATCAGCGGCTCGAAGGTCGTCGCACATGGGAGCAACCAGGAGATCAAGGAACTCGCGCCCTTCGCCGAGCGGATCGACTGCGGTGGCCGGACTGTGCTGCCGGGCTTCATCGATAGCCACTGCCATCCCGACATGCACGGCGCCCGGCTCGGCCGCTGGTCGGACCTTTCCACCGAGTTCGGCAGCAAGGAGGACGTGCTCGCCCATGTCCGCGCCACGCTCGAGGGCAAGCCGGCCGATCACTGGTTCGTCGGCTTTCGCTACGACGATACCCGGTTGGGCGGCTATCCGACCCGTGACGAGCTCGACCAGGCAGCCGGCGGGCGACCGGCCTTTCTCTATCGGCGCGACGCACATCTCGGCTTCGCCAACAGCGCGGCCCTGGCCGCCGCCGGCTTCACGCGCGAGAGCAGTGATCCGCCCTTCGGCCGCCTCGACCGTGACCCGCAGACGGGCGAACTGACCGGGCTGCTGCGCGAGACGGCAGCCCATGAGATCGTCAATCTCTGCCAGCGCGGATTCACGCCCGACGATTTCGCCGGCGGCCTGGTGCGTGTCTTCGACGATTTCGCGTCCTACGGCATCACCTCCGTGCACAACAGCCTGTGCTCGACGCAAGGCATCGTCGCCTATCAGAAGATGCGCGAGAACAACGAGCTGCGCATGCGCGTCGGCCTCCTGGCCAGCGGCCGCGAGGACGAGCTGATCGATGCGATCATCCGCTCGGGCTGGCGCACCGGCTTCGGCGACGAATGGATCCGGCTCACCGGGGTGGAATGGTGCCCCGACTGCTCGACCAGCGGACGGACCGCCGCCTATTACGAGCCCTATATCGGCGAAAAGGTGCTCGGCGAGCCCGAAGATAATCGGGGGATGCTGCTCTACGAGCTCGAGGACTTCAAGCAGCGGGTCCTGCGCGCGCACAAGGCGGGCCTGCTCGTCGGCGCGGACGGTGTCGGCGACCGCGGCATCGACTTCGTGCTCGATGCGTTCGAGCACGCGCTCCAGCATCACCCGGTCCACGACCACCGGCTGCGCGTCGAGCATTGCTGCAACGTCACCCCGGCCATCCTCGAGCGCCTCAAGAAGCTGCAGGTCATCTGCTCCTCCGCCACCGGCTTCGCCTACGATCTCGGCGACGCGTATCGGCGCAATCGCGGCGCGGCGGCGATGCGGTACATGTGGCCGCACCGGAGCATGATCGATGCAGGCGTGAAGGCGCCGGGCCATTCCGATTGCCCCGTCTGCCACCCCAATCCGTTCCGCGGCATCTACTCGATGGTGAACCGCAAGACCGACAGCGGCGCCGATCTCGACCGCCGCGAGGCGGTGAGCGTCTACGAGGCCGTCGAAGCCTACACGACGCTCGGCGCCTATTGCGGCAAGGAAGAACACATCAAGGGTGATCTCGGAGTCGGCAAGCTTGCGGACTTTTCCATCCTTCACGAGGATGTCTTCAGCGTGGATCCAGAGACCCTCGCCGACGTCCGTGTCGATGAAACCTATCTCGGGGGAGATCGAATATTCTCGCGTCAGACGTGACGCGAGAAGGAGAGCACAGCCTCATCTGCATGCGCGCATAACCACAAGGGGAGATACCATGAAATTCGTCGCTCACGCCCTCGCAGCCGTGGCACTGGCCGCGACCGCCGGCCATATCGCACCGGCCGCCGCGCAACAGACCCTGACGATCTCGTCCTGGGGCGGCGCCTACCAGAAGGCGCAGAGGGAGGCCTGGTTCAACATCGTCGAGAAGGAACTCGGCGTGACGATCAAGGAGGAGACCACATCCGGCGTCGCCGATGTGCGCGCGCAGGTGGCCTCCGGGCGCCCGACCTGGGATCTCGTCCAGCAGGGCAATTATGGCTGTGCGCTGCTCGACAAGGAGGGCAACACCGAGCCGCTGACGCCGGCCATCCTCGGGGTCAAGGGCATCGCCGACAACATGAAGGGCAAGGGCTGGATCTCGAATCTGGTCTACGCCACGACCCTGGCCTGGAGCGACGAGAAGTATCGCGACAAGAAGCCGTCGAGCTGGGCCGACATGTGGGACACCAAGACCTTCCCCGGCGGCCGCACCATGCGCCGCAGCCCGGTCTACGCGCTCGAATCCGCCCTGCTCGCCGATGGCGTGCCGATGGAAAAGCTCTACCCGCTCGACACTGCGCGCGCCTTCAAGAAGCTCGAGGCGATCAAGAAGGACGTCGTCGTCTGGTGGGCCTCCGGCGCCCAGTCCCAGCAGGTGCTGAAGGATCGCGAGGTCGAGATGGCGGCGATCTGGAACGGCCGCGCCGAAGCCCTCGCGACCGAGGGTGAGAAGGTGAGCCTGACCTTCAACCAGCAGATGCTGCTGACGGACTGCTGGGTCGTGCCCAAGGGCGCCAAGAACAAGGACCTGGCGATGAAGGCGATCGAGATCATGAGCCGTCCGGAGGTCCAGGCCCGTATCGCGCTCTACATCAATTACGGTCCGGCCAATGTCGAGGCCTTCAACACGGGCATCATCAAGCCGGAGGTCGCGGCCAAGCTGCCCAGCTCCCCGGAGAACGCCAAGAAGGGCTTCGTGCTCGACGCGAACTACTGGGCCGCGAATCTCGACGAGCTGACCAAGCAGTTCGACCTGTTCATCCAGCGCTGAACACGAGCGGCCGGGCTCGCCCGGGCCCGGCCGCCCTCGCATGAAAAGGTAACAGGATGACAGTCATGGCTACACCTGCCGACGCTCCGGCGGCCGGTGGCAACCGCAGCGGCTCCCTGCCGATCACCATCGAGCGCCTGGTCAAGTCATACGGCTCCTTCAAGGCGCTCGACGATGTCAGCCTCTCGATCAGGAGCGGCGAGTTCATCACGCTGCTCGGCCCCTCCGGCTCCGGCAAGACGACGCTGCTGATGGTGCTCGCCGGTTTCGTGCGGCCGCAATCGGGCAGCGTCCGCTTCGCCGATCGGGAGGTGGTGCTGCTGCCGCCGCACAAGCGCGACATCGGCATGGTGTTCCAGAACTATGCGCTGTTCCCGCACATGACGGTCGCGGGCAATCTAGCCTACCCGCTCAAGCTGCGAAACGTGCCGGCGCGGGAGATCGCCGGGCGGGTCGAGCGCGCGCTCGATCTCATTCAGCTGAGCGCTTTCGGCGAGCGGCGCATCGACCAGTTGTCCGGCGGCCAGCGCCAGCGTGTCGCGTTGGCGCGCGCGGTGATCTTCGAGCCGCGCATCCTGCTGATGGACGAGCCGCTCTCCGCGCTCGACAAGAATCTGCGCGAGCAGATGCAGCTCGAGGTCCGCCGCCTGCATGATCGCCTCGGCATGACCACGGTCTATGTGACGCACGACCAGCGCGAGGCACTGACGATGTCGGATCGGATCGCGGTGATCAACCGCGGCCGCGTCGTCCAGCTCGACCGCCCACGCGAACTCTACGAGCGGCCGGCCACGCATTTCGTCGCGAGCTTCATCGGCGAGTCCTCGACCTTGCCCATCGAAGTCCGGGATGGGCGGGCGAGCTTCGCCGGCGCCCCACTGCTCAGCGCGGCGCCGGCACCGGCGAGCAGCGCGTCGAGCTTCCTCGTGCTGCGACCGGAAAAGCTGCGCCTCCTTGCCGATGCGGCGCCGACTGAGGCCAATGTCATCGCCGGCCATGTCCGCCAGAACGTCTTCCAGGGCGACAGCATCGTCACCTATGTCAGGACCGCGAGCGATCATGAGATCGCGATCCGGCGCTCCCTGCGCACGGACGAAGTCCTCGCCGAGGTAGGCACCGCGGTCCGGGTCGGGTTTTCCGCCGAGGACGCGATCATCGTCCCAGCCGACGCGGATACCCCGCAAACGGGCCGGCCATGACGCTGGCTCTGGATCAGATCGCAACCGGCGGCACGGCTTCCGGAGCCAATGAGGAGGCGCTGCGGCGCCAGGCCCATGGCGAGCGGCGCTCGATGCTGGCGCTGACCCTGCCGGCGCTCCTGCTCGTCGGCTTCGTCGTACTCATCCCGATCGGCTGGCTGTTCTGGCTGTCCTTTGTCGACAAGAGCGGCTTCACCCTCATCCACTACCAGAGATTGCTGCACCCGACCTATCTGTTGACGCTGCGGACCACTTTCGAGCTGGCCTTCACCGTCACCGTGGTCTGCCTGCTGCTCGGCTACCCGCTGGCGTACCTCGCCTCGCAGCTGCCGCGGCGCTGGGCCAGTCTCGTCCTGCTCTGCGTGCTCTTCCCGTTCTGGACTTCGCTGCTGGTGCGGACCTACGCCTGGCTGGTGCTGCTGCAGCGACGGGGCCTCGTCAATACCTGGCTGCAGAAGCTCGGCATCATCGAGGAGCCCCTGCGGCTGGTGCATAATTTCACCGGCACGGCGATCGGCATGACCCATATCATGCTGCCCTTCATGGTGCTGCCGCTCTACGCGACCATGAAGACGATCAGCGATGACTACATGCGCGCGGCCGCCAATCTCGGCGCCTCGCCGATCCGCGCCTTCTGGCAGATCTATGTGCCGCTCTCCTTCCCGGGCCTCGCGGCCGGCCTGATCGTCGTCTTCGTGCTGTCGCTCGGCTTCTACGTCACCCCGGCACTGCTGGGCGGCGGCCGCGTGATGATGTGGGCGATGCAGATCGAGCGTTCGACCACCGTCTATGCCGACTGGGGCGCCGCCAGCGCCATGGGCGTCGTCCTCCTCGTCATCACGCTCGGCATCCTCTGGCTGGTCTCGAGGCTGACCGGCTCGGCGAAACTCGGGGAGGCACGCTGATGCTGCGACAGCCTGCGACGAGCACGCAGATCACCCATCTGGACAGGCTCTGGCTCTATGTCCTGTGCGGTCTGGTCATCGTCTTCCTGATCGCACCGACGCTGCTCGTGATCCCGATGAGCTTCTCGGATTCGCGCTACCTGTCGTTCCCGCCGGAATCCTGGTCGCTGCGCTGGTATCGTGCCTATTTCGGCTCGCTCGAATGGCGCGACGCCACTGTCGTGTCGCTGCAAGCCGCCTTCCTGACGACCATCGTCGCGACCGTGACCGGCACGCTCGCGGCCTATGGCCTCCATCTCGCGCGCAGCGGCGCCGGCCGCCTCGTCCAGGTCGCCCTGACGTTACCGATGATGATCCCGGTCATCCTGCTCGCCATCGGCATCTTCCTGTTCTTCGCGCCGCTCGAGCTGAACAATTCGCTCTCGGGCCTCGTGCTCGCGCATACGGTGCTGGCGCTGCCGCTCGTGCTGATCTCGGTCACGGCCGGGTTCAAGAGCTTCGACATGAACCAGGAGATGGTCGCCCGCAGCATGGGCGCGTCGCGCCCGCGCGCCTTCCTCACCGTGACCCTGCCGCAGATCCGCAATTCGGTGATCTCCGGTGCCCTGCTCGCCTTCATCACCTCGCTCGACGAGGTGGTGATCGGCCTGCTGATCGCCGGCGGCGACAAGGCGACCCTGACGCGGCGCATGTTCCTCGCCCTGCGCGACGAGATCGACCCCACGATCGCGGCGATCTCTTCGCTGCTCATCGTCCTGTCGATCGTGCTGCTGGCGGTGTCCCAGTACTTCCAATCCGAACCTCGCGATTAGACGACCCGCTCAAGGTCGCCGAAGGAGATTTGACGTGGTGCTGCATTTCGAGAGAGCCGAATTCGATCAGCGTGTCGCCAATGCGCGGGTCGCGATGCGACGCGAAGGGCTCGATGCCCTGCTGCTCTTCGCCCAGGAGAGCACCTATTACCTCACCGGTTTCGACACGAGCGGCTTCGTCTTCTTCCAGTGCGCGGTGCTGACGGCGGATGAGCGGCCGATGACGCTGCTGACGCGCCGGCCGGACCTGGAACAGGCGCGGCGGACCTCGACCTTCGAGGACATCAGGCTCTGGTACGATGCGCCCGGCATGGACCCGTCGCGCGAGCTGATGGCGATCCTGGAGGAGAAGGGCCTGAAGGGCGCCCGGGTCGGCATCGAGATGCGCACCTTCGGCCTGACGGCCGACAATTACGCCCTCGTGCATAACCGCCTGTCCCCCTGGTGCACGCTGGTCGACGCGTCCAACCTCGTCCGCGGCCTGCGCGTCGTGAAGTCGGCGGCGGAAATCGCCTATGTCAGGCGTGCCGCCGAACTCGCCGACGACTCGCTCGTCGCAATGATCGAGAAGGCGCGCCCGGGCAGCTTCGAGGGCGACATCGCCGCGGCGGGCTCGGTCCCGATCCTGGCAGGCGGCGGCGATCCGCCGCCTTCCGGCCCCGTGCTCGGATCAGGCGATCGCGCCTTGCTCGTCAGGAGTGCCACCGGCTTCCGGACGCTCGACGGCGAGGACCAGCTGACGATCGAGCACGCCGCGAGCTATCGCCGCTATTGTGCCTGCCTGATGCGGACAATCGCGATCGGCCGCGCCCAGCCGCTGCAGCAGCGCATGTTCGCGGTGACGCACGAGGCGATCACGGCCATGACCGAAGCCGCCCGGCCGGGCAACACGATCGGCATGATCGACGACGCCCATCGCCGCGTCTTCGACAAGGAGGGCTTCGGCGGCTCGCGCATGTCGGCTTGCGGCTACTCGCTCGGCGCAACCTATCGGCCATCCTGGATGGACGTCCCGCCGATGATCTATTCCGGCAATGAGATGCCGGTCGCGCCCGGCATGATCCTGTTCCTGCACGCCATCCTGATCGATGCGCCCAACAACCTCGCGATGTCGCTCGGCTACACGATCCTGACGACCGAAGGGTCCGCCGAGGTGCTGAGCCGCATCCAGCCGGAATACGTGGTCACGACCTGATCCTTCGCGGCCGGCTGCTTCGGACGCCCTCCTGTCTCCAGGTGAGAAACCATGCCTGCGAACGACCTGTTCACGCCCGATTTCCTGCCGCATCCCTATTGGTGGGATGCGGCCCACCCGGTGAAGGAAGCGGACGGCGCCCTGCCGGAACGCGCGGATGTCGCGATCATCGGCGGCGGCTATACCGGTCTGTCCTGCGCGCTTGAACTCAGGCGGCAGGGCGTCGAGGCCGTGGTGATCGAGGCCGACGAGATCGGCTTCAACGCCAGCTCGCGCAATGGCGGGTTGGTCACCGGCGGCGTGAAGCTGGCGCTCAGCGATTTCTCCCGCGAGCTCGGCAAGGAACGCGCCGACCGCCTGACCGCCGAAGCAATAGGAACCCTCCAGTTTCTGGAGGACGTGATCGCCCGGGAACAGATCGACTGCGACTTCGAGAAGACCGGCCGCTTCGTCGCCGCCTATTCGCGCAAGCATTACGACCACCTCGCCGCCAACAGCGACCGCATCGCCGCCCTGACCGGCGCCCGCTGCGAGATGGTGCCGCGCGAGCGGCAGCGGGAGGAGATCGGCAGCGATCATTATCGCGGCGGCCAGTTCGTCGAGGCCGCCGGCGGCCTCCACCCCGCCAAGTACGTTCGCGGCCTCGCGGAAGCCGCACGTCGCGCTGGGGCGAAGCTAGTCGACCGCACCAAGGTGCAGCGGATGAGCCGCAGCGCCGATGGCTGGCGCCTCGAGACCAGTGCCGGCGCGATCACCGCGCAGAAGGTCATGGTGGCGACCAATGGCTATACCGGCGAAGCCACGCCATGGATGCGGCGCAGGGTCGTGCCGGTGGCGAGCTTCCTGATCGCGACCGAGCCGCTGCCGGACGGCCTCGCCGCCGAGTTGGTTCCCAATCGACGGATGCTGGCCGACACCCGCCGGGTGCTCAGCTATTTCCGCCTGTCGCCGGACGGAAGGCGCGTGCTCTGGGGCGGCCGCGTCGGAACCGCCGCCATGGACCCGCGCGAGAGCGCGCGGCGCCTCCACGCCGTCATGACGACAGTCTGGCCGCAGCTTCGCGACGTGCGGGTCAGCCACAGCTGGAACGGCAATGTCGCCTTCACCTTCGACTTTCGGCCGCATCTGGGCAGCCATGAGGGGGTACACTACGCGCTGGGCTGCCAGGGCAACGGCGTCGCGATGCAAAGCTGGCTCGGCTTCCAGGCCGCCCGGGCCATCGCCGGCGCGGCCAACGAACCGAGCGCCTTCGCCAACCTGCCCTTTCCGACCGCGCCGCTCTATGACGGCCGGCCCTGGTTCCTGCCGATGATGCTGGCCTGGTACCGGCTGCGCGACCAGATCGACCGGGTGGCCTCCTGAACGAACGCACGTTTCCGCGTGCCTTTGGCCCGGCCGGTCATGATTGGAGCCGGCCGCATTGCTCCCCAGCGTTTTCGACGAGGACACGACCATGACGACGATGGCAGATGAGCGGCGCAGGCTGCTGGAGTGGCTCGACGCGGAGCGCGACGAGATCATCGACCTGCTGCGTGCCCTGCTACGGGAGCGCGGACCGAACCCGCCGGGAGATACGCGCTCGACCGCGGATGTCGTACGCGCTTATCTCAACGGCCGTGGCCTCGACCACCGCATCATCTCCCCGCATCCCGAGATGCCGAATATCGTCGCCAGTTTCGAGGGCGGCAATCCCGGCCGGCATCTCGTGCTGAACGGCCATCTCGACGTCTTCCCGGTCGCTCCGGACCTCGCAGGTTGGACGAAGGATCCGTGGGGCGCCGAGATCGCCGACGGCAAGATTTACGGGCGCGGCGCCTGCGACATGAAGCCGGGCACGACCGCATCGATCGTGACCTACGCCATGCTGCACCGCCTGCGCGAGAGCTTGGGCGGGCGGCTGACCCTGACCTGCGTCTCGGACGAGGAGACCTTCGGCCCCTGGGGCGCGCGCTACCTGATGGAGCACCACCCGGAAGTGCATGGCGACTGCCTGCTGAACGGCGAGCCGGGCGGCCCGGAATCGATCCGCTTCGGCGAGCGCGGCCCGCTCTGGATCGCCTTCACCCTGCGGGCCAAGGGCGCGCACGGCGCCTATGTGCACGCGACCGACAGCGCGACCAAGCTCGCCATGCGCCTCGCGACGGAGCTCGAGAGCCTGACCGAGATCGAGGCGCCGATGTCGCACAATCTGCAGCGCGCCGTCGAACAGAGCCGGCCGGTGATGGACCGGATGATGGGCGAGGGAGCCGGCGCGCTGGTCAACCGGGTCACGCTGAACATCGGCACGATCCAGGGCGGCGAGAAGGTCAACATGATCCCGTCGCACTGCACCTTCCAGGCCGATTTCCGCCTGCCGGTCGGGATGAGCAAGGACGATCTCCTGTCGAAGATCGCCGAGATCGCCGCGCGCTACCCGCAGGCGAGTTGGGAAGTCGTCGGCGGCGACGAGCCGTCCTGGTGCGACCCAGACCACGAGATGGTGGCGATCATCCAGAAGAACGTCGAGGAGGCCGGCCGGCCGCGCCCGCAGCCGATCGTCAGCCTGGGCGGAACCGATGCGCGGCTCTGGCGGCACCGTGGTGTCCCCGCCTATGTCTATGGCCCCTATCCACACGGCATGGGCTCGCATGACGAGCATGTCGACATCGAGGAGTTCCTCCATGTCGTGCGCACGCATGTCCTGTCGGCCTTCGACTATCTCAGCCGTTCCGCGCCCCGGTGACCAGGCCGCCTTCCTAGCCGACAGCAGCGGCCGACGCGCCAATGCGTGAGCCTTGCTTCCTGAGAAGGCGAGACCGCCGCCCTGCTGCCCAGGTGTCGCTTCAGGCCCTCGGCCATCTAAGGTGCCTGGTGCCGCGGACAGCTCACCGGAAGCCGGCCGTGGAGGCACGGCGATAGCGCTCATGTGGCCGGTCTCGCGGGAAGCGAGGCCGGCTACTGCGATTGCGGGCGGAGCAAGGCGATGCCGAGCTCCCGGACCTGCTGGCGGCGCAAATGGCCGGGTGTTTCGGTCAGGACCACCTCGAGCGTCGGCCGGACGATGCCTTTCAGCAGATGGCCGCCCCTGGTGCTGCCGTCCCGCAAGCCGAGCACCGCATGAGCATGCAGGCTGGCACGGCCGTCATCACCTTCGGCAATGTCCCCGATCAGGCTCAGCACCTCGGCCTGCACATCCACTGCGATCTCGATATAGGTTTTCGCTGCGGAGTCGAAAAAGCCGACGATCGCGGTTTCGAATGCCCCGATCGCAGTGAGCGATGCAGCCGTGAGCCCCTGCTCAGTGGCGAAACGGGTGATGCAGGCAAAGGCTTCGTCACCAGCGTCGAGGACAAGGGCGAAGACGCGCTTCCCATCATTCTCCGCCAAAAGAACATGATCCATGCAGTATCCTTTTCAAGCCGGGATCCGGCGGACGTTGATCTCCACGAAAATCGAACGGCCGGCGGCTGCAACAGTTCCATGATCCTCGCTCGACTGCCCGGGCGCGCCGTTGATCCTGGCCGGCTTCTTCGAGCGGCCTCCTGAAATACCGGCTCTCGCGGAAAGCTCGCGATCCCGTCCAGACACGGACAGCCGGCGCGCTCAGCCCTCCTGCAAACCCGCCCGGCAGGGCATTGGCGTTTGCTTGACTCTCCGCACTATTATGTTCCCTTAATGTTCTCATCAACGCGAGTGAGGACGATGCCAACAACCGAGCCGCAGACGGCGCTGGAGAGCGGCGATCTGGAATGGGAGCTCGTCGAGCTCGTCGAAGAGCACGGCAGCGAGAGGGCAGCGCTTCGGGCGCTGCTGCATGATTTCCACATGCTGCTGGCGGATGCCGATCGCTCCGTCTCGCGTGGCTTCCTGCGCGGCGCATTCTCCGCAGGCGCGCGCCCGCTCACGACCGACGAAGAGCCGTGACCCCACCCGCGCAGACGACGCGCGAGCACGATGGATCGCCGTTGGCCGCCGCTGCGTGCGCTGCTTCAGCCATGCCCCCCGCGCAGCCGCGGACCAGGAGCGGTGGTCCGCCCCTGGCCAGAGTTGGAAGCGGCGGAGCCGACGAGAAGGAAGGCGACCTGATTGACGCTGCAATGCCGCCACAGGTGTGCGTGTCCTTCCTTCCGCCGTCGATGAACCCGAGCCTTGTCGACGCCCCCGGTCGGCAACGGGCACGCGGCGCTCTTGCCAAGGCTGCGTGGGGCGTCAGGCGGCGATGCGGTTGGCGTTCCACTGCCCGGCCTGACTCAGGATCATGCCGGGATCGCTGAATCGGCTGCGCAGGATCTCGCGGTACAATGCGCCCTCGCGTTGCCGATCGACCCCGCCTTTGGCTCCGATCAGGATCCGCAGGGCCTGTTGCAGCGCATCCACTGTCCCCGAACCTTCGTCGAACTGCGCCTTCTTGCGCCAGACGAGATCGTCCGGCAGCAGGTCGGCGCAGGCCTTGCGCAGCAGCCATTTCTCGGTGGTCGGCCCGGTCGATTCAGCGATCGCCGGGTCGGTCCGGCGCAGCTTGAGCTGCGCGGGGATGGACTGGGCGAAGGCGATGAGGTCGCGGTCGAGGAACGGCGTCCGCGCCTCCAGCGATTCCGCCATGGTCATGCGATCGACCCGCTGCAGGTTGATGTTGTGCATCGTGCCAAGGCTGCGCGTCAGCTCGTCGGCGAGCGCGCGCGGCTCATCGACATAGCCGTGATGATAGGCGTAACCGGCAAAGAGTTCGTCGGCCCCCTCTCCGGTCAGCACCGCCTTGACCTGGGTACGCGCCAGCCTGGCTGCGAACAGCGTCGGGATCGCGCTGCGGGCCAGGTCGATATCGGCGCTTTCGAGATGGTAGATCACATGGGGCAGGTTCTCGGCGATATCCTGCGCCGTGAAGGTGAACTCATGGTGGTCGGTGCCGATATGCTCTGCCACGCGCCGCGCGGCGGCGAGGTCGGACGAGCCGGCCGTGCCGACGGCGAAGGTCTTGAGCGGCCCATGCCCCGCGGCAGCCCTGATCTTCTGCGCGATCGCCGCGATGATCGAGCTGTCGAGGCCGCCGGACAGGAACGAGCCGACCTCGACTTCGGCGACCATCCACTTGGCCACCGCCTCTTCGAGGCTGAGCCGCAGTTCGCCGGCCACGCCATCGATGTCGAGGCCCGGCTCGGCTTTGGCGGCTCCTGACGGGACCCGGTACCATTGCCTCAGCCCGCTCTGGCTGTCGAAGAGCGAGCCCGGCGGGATCGCTCCGATCTCATCGAAGCCGAGGCCGTCGAAGGCCTTGAGCTCGGAGGCGAAGGCCAGCCCCTTGCCGCGCTGGGCCATGTAGAGCGGCTTGATCCCGAGCGGATCGCGCGCCGCGATGATCCGGTCCGGCGTGGCCAGCACGAAGGCGAACATGCCGTCGAGCCGGCTGACCCAACGCTGTGCGCCGCTGCGGGACAGATGAAGAATAGTTTCGCTGTCGCTGGCCGTTTCGAAGAGTTCCGCGCCAAGGATCGCTCTCAGATCCTCATGATTATAGATCTCTCCATTGGCGACAAGCATTTCTCCGTCCGCTCGAATGGGCTGGCGGCCATTCTCCTGACCGATGATCGACAGCCGGCAATGGCCCATCACGGCCGGAGCCCCGCCCAGTCGGGCGATCTCGGTCGCATCGGGGCCGCGATGTCCAAGGCGTGAAAGCATCGCTGCGATCAGCGCCCCGTCCTGGTCATCGATCTCCCACAGGCACACGAAGCCACACATGGAACGTCCTTCTCATCGGCGGCCTTTCACGACAGCGCGCACCGCGACGCGCCACACATGAAAGGTCGCAAGGTTTCATCAAAGAGTTTACGAGCTGAATTCTGAAATTCAATTTGAAACATAAAAGGTATGCATTCGTCATAATGGAAATAAATATTTCGTATTATATAGATTCAGAGAATAGCCATTCTCAGCAATGACTATCAAAATATCATATAAAATTTCCACAAATGGGTTGCCAACGCCAGATAGGCTGCTCTAAAAGCCGCGGCAACGCAATGGACATTCTCAATTACATCATTTCGAACTGGGGGCTCATCGTCACCCGGACCGGCGAGCACGTCGCCATCGTCGGGGTCGCGGTCGCTCTGGCTATCCTCACGGGCGTGCCGATCGGCATCGCGATCAGCCAGAACCGGCGCGTGGCGGATGCCGTGCTCTATGTCGCGTCGATGATGATCACCATCCCGTCGATCGCGCTGTTCGGAATGATGATCCCGCTGCTGTCGCTGGTCGGCCACGGAATTGGTTATCTGCCGGCGGTGATAGCGGTATTACTCTACTCTCAGCTCCCGATTATCCGGAATACGTACGCCGCGATCCGCAATCTTGACCCGTCCCTGCGTGAAGCTGCGCGCGGCATGGGTTTGACCAGAGGCCAGCGGCTGCGGGAGGTCGAGCTGCCGCTCGCGTTGCCGGTGATCATGACCGGGGTGCGGCTCGCGGTGGTGATGAATATCGGCGTCACGGCGATCGCCGCCTATATCGGCGCCGGCGGGCTCGGCACCTTCATCTCCCGTGGCATCAGCCAGACCGACCCGCGCCAGCTCATCACCGGAGCGCTCGCCGTCAGCCTGCTCGCCGTCGTCGCCGACCTCTCCCTGCTGTGGCTGCAGCGGAAGCTCACCTCACCGGGATTGAGGACCAGATGATCAGACTGCACCAGGTCAGCAAGACCTTCGCCGGCAGCACCATGCCGGCCGTGGACCGTGTCTCGCTCGAGGTCCCCGCCGGCGAGATCTGCGTCCTGCTCGGCCCCTCCGGCTGCGGCAAGACGACGACGATGAAGATGGTCAACCGGCTGATCGAGCCGAGTTCCGGCGACATCCTGATCGACGGAAGGAGCACGGCCGATTGCGACGTCACGCAGCTGCGGCGCAGCATCGGCTACGTCATCCAGCAGATCGGGCTGTTCCCCAACAAGACCGTCGAGGACAATATCTGCATCGTCCCCGACATACTCGGCTGGGACCGGCGCAAATCGCGTGAGCGGGCGGCGGAGCTGCTCGACATGGTCGCGCTCGAGCCCGGCGCCTTCCTACACCGCTATCCGCGGGAGCTTTCGGGCGGGCAGCAGCAGCGCATCGGCGTGCTGCGCGCCATCGCCGCCGATCCGCCGGTGCTGCTGATGGACGAGCCCTTCGGCGCCATCGACCCGATCAACCGGGTGATCATCCAGGACGAGTTCCTGAAGATGCAGGCACAGATCCGCAAGACCATCCTGTTCGTCAGCCACGACATCGACGAGGCGGTGAAGATGGCCGACCGGATCGCGATCTTCAAAGACGGGCGCCTCGTCCAGTACGACACGCCCGACAATATCCTTGCTCACCCGGCCAGCAGCTTCGTGTCCGATTTCGTCGGCGGCGACCGGACGCTGAAGCGCCTGCAATTGCTGACGGTGCGCGACGCAATGCTGGCGGACCCGCCGCGGGTCAGGGCCGCCGACAGCCTGAAGCAGGCTGTCGCGACGATGGAGGAGCACGGGCACCAGGCGATCGTGATGGTCGGCCCGCGCGGACGGGCCCGCGGCTACGTCTCGCTCCAGGCGGCGCGCGGCGCCAGCGGCATGGTGGGCGAGAACCACGAGACCCTGCCGACGACGATCCGGCCGCACGAGGATCTGCGCACCGCGGTCTCGACCATGTTCCGCCATGACGTCTCCTGGCTCGCCTGCGTCGACGAGGACGGCATGTTCGTCGGCTACGTCACCCTGCGCGGCATGACGCGCCTGCTCTCGGAGACCTACCGGGATGGCTGACGGCGCGCTGCCCATGCTGACCAGGCTGCGCCGCAATGGAGTCCATCTCGCCGTCTTCCTGCTGGGAGCCTGGGCCTGGGCCGGCGGTCTGCTGCCCGGCCTGCTCGAAAAGTGGGACGACATCGCCTTTCTCGGCTGGCAGCATGTCGAGCTGGTGGCGCTGTCGGGCGGTGCCGCGATCCTGATCGGCGTGCCGCTCGGTGTCCTCCTCACGAGGCCGCGCTTTCGCCGGCTCGGCGACATGGCGTTGCAAGTCCTCAATGTCGGCGCGACGATTCCGACGCTCGCCGTGCTGGCCCTGTCGATGAGCCTGCTCGGCATAGGCAACGGTTCGGCGATCTTCGCGCTGTTCGTCGCCTCCTTGCTGCCGATCGTCAGCAACACGATGGCGGGCTTGCGCGCCGTGCCGCCGCATCTGCTCGAGGCGGCGCGCGGGATGGGGCTTTCTCCGCGCCACACGCTGTTCCAGGTCGAGCTGCCGAACAGCCTGTTCGTGATCTACACCGGCGTCCGCACCGCTCTGGCGATCAATGTCGGCACCGTGCCGCTGGCCTTCCTGATCGGCGGCGGCGGGCTCGGCGAACTGATCTTCACTGGCATCGCGCTGAACGAGTTCGGGACCATGCTCGCCGGCGCCATCCCCACCGCCCTGCTGGCGGTGCTGATCGATTTCATCATGGCCCAGCTCCAGTTCTGGACCATTCCCCGAGGCGTCAACCCGCTGCGCTGACCCCTCCGGCCTTTCCCGCAGTAGCTTCAAGGAGACCTGGCATGAAGCTTTCGTCGCGCATCTTCGCCATCACCGCGCTCACGGCGCTCTGGGCGATGCCCGTGCAGGCCAAACCCATCGTCGTCGGGGGCAAGAACTACACCGAGCAATTGCTGCTCGCTGAGGTCACCGCGCAATTGCTCAAGCAGAAGGGCTTCGAGGTCGACAAGCGCGACGGCCTCGGCTCGCAGGTCCTGCGCGATGCCCAGATCGGCGGCCAGATCGACGTCTACTGGGAATATACCGGCACGTCGCTGGTCACCTACAACAAGATCAGCGAGCGCCTGAGCGCCAAGGACACCTATGAGCGCGTCAAGGAGCTCGACGGCAAGCTCGGCCTGACCTGGCTTCAGCCTTCGGCAGCCAACAACACCTACGCGCTCGCCGTCCGCGCCGACGACCCCAAGACGGCCTCGGTCAAGACGCTGTCTGACCTCGCGGCCGCCTTCAACGCCAAGAAGCCGCTGAGCATCGCGGTCAATGCCGAATTCTCCGGGCGCCCCGACGGGCTGCCCGGTCTCCAGACGACCTATGGCTTCAAGGCCGGCCGCGCCAACCTGAAATCGATGGATTCCGGGCTGACCTACCAGGCGCTCCGCGACTCCCAGGTCGATGCGGCCCTTGTCTTCGCAACCGACGGGCGCATCCAGGCCTTCAAGTTCCGGGTGCTGACCGACGACAAGGAGTTCTTCCCGAACTACGCCGCCGTTCCGGTCGTGCGGAGCGAGGCGCTCAAGGCCAATCCGGCGCTCGAAGCGACGCTCAACGCGCTCTCCGGCAAGCTCTCCGATGAAGTCTTGCAGGGACTCAATGCCAAGGTCGATGTCGACAAGACCCCGATCGAAGAGGTCGCGCGCCGGTTCCTGGCGGAAAGCGGCTTGAACTGACGGCATGATCGCCGGCCGCTTCGCGAAGAGACGTGCCCGGCGGATGCAGCACCAAGAAAGCCCGGCTTCGGCCGGGCTTTGCGTTTTTTAGGCGCACGCCGTCGGCAGGAAACCGGCTCGTCTTGAGGAACGAGCCGAGAGACGGGGTCAGCGCGAGACGTCGATCACGACGCGACCGCGGATCTGGCCGGCGACGATCTGCCCGGCGAGGTCCGGCAGGAGCGACATCGGCTCGACGCGGCTGATGGCCCGCAGGGCGTCGCGATCGAGGTCGCGCGCCAGACGGGCCCAGGCGCGCTCGCGCTTCGCATGCGGCGCCATGACGGAGTCGATGCCGAGCAGGGCGACGCTGCGCAGGATATGCGGCAGGACGGTCGCCGGCAGGTCGGCGCCGCCGGCCAGGCCGCAGGCGGTGACTGCCGCGCCATAGCGGGCCTGCGACAGGACGGTCGCCAGCGTCTGGCTGCCGACAGTGTCGACGGCGCCGCTCCAGCGCTCCTTCTGCAGCGGCGCGCCCTTCTCGGCGAGCACCGCGCGATCGACGAAGGCACTGGCGCCGAGGCTGCGCAGATAGTCGTGGGTCTCAGGACGACCGGTCGCCGCCGTGACGGCATAGCCGCGCGCCGCCAGCAGGGCGATGGCGGTCGAGCCGACGCCGCCCGCCGCGCCCGTCACCAGCACCTCGCCGGAGCCGGGACGGATCTGCCCCCAATCCTCGAGCGCATCGACGCACAAGGCGGCGGTATAGCCGGCCGTGCCGATCGCCATCGCCTCGACGAGGTCGAACCCGTCCGGCAGACGCGTCAGCCATTCCGGCTTCAGGCGCTGGTAGCGTGCATAGCCGCCCCATTCGGTTTCGGAGAGGCCCCAGCCATTGACGACGACCTTGTCGCCGGGCTTCCAGTCCGGCGAACGCGATTCCTTGACGATGCCGGCGATGTCGATGCCGGCAACCATCGGCAGACGGCGCGCGATACGCCCCTTGCCGGAGACTGCAAGCCCATCCTTGTAGTTCAGCGTCGAATAGTGGACCTCGACCAGCACGTCATGGTCGGGCAGGTCGCCAATGCCCATCTGGCGGAACGAGGCCTTCGGCTTGCCGCCCTCGTCTTCGATCATCAGCGCGGTGAAGGTCTCGCTCATTGTGCTGTTCTCTGCATCTGCCTGGTCATGGATCAGCCCTCATCGAGCTGGCTCATCGCCATCGCGCGCAGGCGGTGACGTTGAATTTTCTCGCCATTCGGCCCCATCGCGACCGGGAACTGGTCGATCTCGACGATGCGGCTGGGAACCTTGAAATCGGCGATGCGCCCCCGTAGTTCCGCGAGGAGCCGCGCCATGTCCGGCGGCTGCGTACCCGGCGCCGGACGCAGGAAGGCGACGGCCTTGTTACCGCGCGGGGTCGCCGCCTCGACGACGACGACCTCGCAGCCGGGCGCATCCTGCTTCAGCGCATCCTCGATCTCGACGGGATTGACGAGGAAGCCGCCGAGGCGAAGGAAATCGCCGTCGCGGCCGACGAGATCGAAGGTTCCGCCGGGACCGAGAGCGGCGAGGTCGCCGGTGCGGAAGAAGCCGTCGGCCGTGAAGGCGGCGGCGGTCGCGCCGGCATCGCCGAAATAGCCGCTGAACAGGGTGTCGACCTTGACCTCGAGCCGGCCGACCTCGCCGATCCCGAGCAGTTCGTCGCCCGTGGTCGAACGGACGCGCAGCTCCCCTTGCGGATCGAGCGGCCTGCCGCCCGGCCGCTGGCGCAGCTCCGGCGGATCGTCGGGCTGCCGGCGCGAGAAGAAGGAGAAGATCTCGCTCATCCCGAAGCCGTTGACCATGCGCAGGCCGCGGCGGTCGATCGCCGCCGTGAAGTCATCCAGCGTCGGGTTGAAGGTCGAGATCAGCGCCTCGCGCAGCGTCGGAAACGGCCGTTCCTCGGGAAATGCCGCGAAAAGCCGCTGGATCAGGTCGTCGGGGCCGCTGAGATGGGTGATGCCGCGCGCACGGATCAGTTCCCCGGCCGTGCGGGCCTCGAAAAAGGGGATGAGCGAAGAGCTCGCAGCACCGGCGACGGTGCCCATCCACTGGCTGAAGCCCCAGATGCCGCAGAACGGCACCGCCTGCAGCAGGTGGGCATCGCCTGCGTCGAATCCGAAGGCGGCGGCGATCCGCGCGCCGTGTCGGGCGATATTGCCCTGCCGGTGCAGCGCGAATTTCGGCGCGCTCGTGGTGCCGGAGGTCGCGAAGATGGCGCCCGGCAGTTCGGGATCGGCGCGGCTAGCGACGGGATCGGCCTCGAGCAGGCTGCGATGTGCGACGCTGGCGACGCCGGGCAGCGCGCCAGGCGCCTCATCGCCATCGCCGACGATCAGGCGCAGCTCCGAAAGCGCGGCGCGATCCATGCCGGCGAGCATGTCGAGGAAGGCGATGTCCTTGAAGCCCGGTGCGATCGCCAGCACGCGCGCGCCGGTCCGCTGCAGGATGGACTGCGCCTCCGCGGTCCGAAAGCGGGTGTTGATCGCCACCGCGATGGCGCCGAGATGATGGCAGGCGTGGACGAGATCGAGATAGGCCAGACCATTGGGCAGCCAGAGCGCGACCCGGTCGCCCTCGCCGATCCCGTGGCGTGCCAGCCCTCCGGCGACGCGCAGGCTGCGCTGGTAGAGCTCCGCATAGCCGAGCGCCTGGGCGCCGTCATGGATACGAGCCTGCGGCGCCTTTGACGCGGCCGAGCGCAACTGCGCGACGAGGGTCTGCATGTCTACCTCTGCAAGGTGAGCCGGGCGCTTCCGTGCCCGGCTCGTTCGCATTGTCTTATCAGCGCTTGGACCAGGCCGGCAGCGGAACCGAGACCGCCTCCTTGACGGCGATGCTCTTCGGCCAGACGACCTCGAGCTTGCCGTTCTGCCACTGCATCACCGACAGCAGGGCGCGGGTGTTCTGGCCCTGCTCCTTGTCGCCTTCCGGCTTCAACTTGACGCCGGCGCCGGTCAGCAGCGAGCCGTCCGGCAGGTCGACCGCATAGGCCGCCTTGCGCAGGCTCTCGATCTTGGTGTCGGGCGCCTTGGCCAGCACCTCGTTGAAGAGCGTCCAGAAGCCGCCGAAGGAGATCAGGGCGAGCGGGCCGGGATCACGCTTGGCCAGCGTCTTGAAGCGCTCGATGAACTCGCCATAGAGCTTCTGGGTCGCCGGCGGCAGGTTCGCGACGTTCGGCGTTGCGGGAGCGTCGACATCGAAGATGCCTTCGGCGTTGGCGCCGGTGGCGGCGAGGAAGTCCGGCAGGGCGTAGCCGGTGCCGACGCCGACCAGCGCGCCGATGTTGAAGTCGAGCTCGCGTGCCTGACGGACGAAGAGCACGCCGTCATTCAGATAGGAGGTCGCGATCACGACGTCCGGTGCCTTGGCCTTCAGCGACAGCACCAGCGAGGACAGGTCGGTGACGGTACGGCTGTAGCGCTCGTTGGCGACGAGGTTCTGGCCGTTGGCCTTGACGCGCCGGGCGGCGGCGTCGCCGACCGACTGGCCGAACTCGGAATCCTCGGAGATCACCGCGACCTTGAGCTCTTCCGGCTTCTTGCCGAGCTTGGCCGCGAGATCCTTGGAGAAGTCGGCGGCGGTCTCGCCCATCATCGAGGCGTTGAACGTTAGGCGGATCGCGTTCTTGTAGTTGCGCTGGGTGAACTTGTCGGCGACCGCGATCGTCTCCCAGTAAAGGACGCCTTCGCGCTCCGTGACCTCGCTGGCCGCCAGCGCGATCGAGGAAGCGTAGGTGCCGGCGATGAGCGGAACCTTCTCGCGCACGATGAGGCGCGTCGCCTCGGCATTGCCCTGCGTCGGGCCAGGCGCATCGGCCACGGCGAAGGCGATCTTGCGCCCCTTCACACCGCCGCGCTCGTTGATCATGTCGCGGGCGACCTGGGCCGCCTGATAGGCCTCGTTGCCGATCAGCGCCATTGGCCCCGAAAGCGGAAACATCACGCCGATCTTGAGGTCTTCCGCCGCGGAGGCCCCCGTGGCCGCAGTGAGGCTGGCCGCAAGCGCGGCAGCCAGGAATGTCCGTCTCGAATTCACCATGCTCTCCTCCCGTTTTATCGTTGTGGTCAAATGATCGCGGTCACCCGCCGAGATAGGCCTGCTTCAGGCGCGCATCCTCGAGCAGCGCCGTGGCGGCCCCCTCCAGCACGACACGTCCGTTCTCGATGACGTAGCCGCGGTCCGACGCGGCGAGCGCCTGCTTCACGTTCTGCTCGACGAGCAGGATGGTCATGCCGCTCGCCTTGATCTCGTCGAGCAGGCGGAACACCACCTCGACCATGATCGGCGCGAGGCCGAGCGTCGGCTCGTCGAACATTAGCGCCCGGGGTTTTGCCATCAGCGCGCGCCCGATGGCGCACATCTGCTGCTCGCCGCCGCTGAGCGAGCCGGCGAGCTGGCCGGAACGCTCGGCGAGCTTCGGCATCAACGTGAAGACGCGTTCCAGCGTGGCAGCCTTGTCGGCGCGCGCGCCGGGCGCGTAGGCCCCGAGCTCGAGGTTCTCGCGCACCGTCATGAAGCGGAAGAGCCGCCGGCCTTCTGGAACCTGGACCAGCCCCGCAGCAGCGATGAGATGCGGCTCGGTCCCGTCGATCTCGCGTCCGGCGAAGCGGACATCGCCGCTGCGCTCGATCGTGCCCGAAAGCGCGTTGATCAGCGTCGTCTTGCCGGCGCCGTTGGCGCCGACCACCGCGACGGTCTCGCCCTCCGCTACGCGCAGGTTGACGCCGAAGAGCGCCTGCACATCGCCATAGAAGGCATCGAGATTGCGGACCTCAAGCATTGAAGCCCTCGCCCAGATAAGCCTTCACGACGCGCGGATCGGCCATCACCTCGGCCGGCTTCCCCTCGGCGAGCTTCTCGCCGTGATGCATGACGACGATGCGGTCGCTGACCGCCATGATCACCCGCATCAGATGCTCGATGATGAGCACGGAAATTCCCGAATCCCGGATGGCACGGATGAGGGCGATGGCGCGATCGACCTCGGACGGGTTGAGCCCCGCCATGACCTCGTCGAGCAGCAGCACCTTCGGCCGCGTCGCCAGGGCACGCGCCACCTCGAGGCGCTTGCGCCGCGGCAGAGGCAGGCTTGAGGCGAGATCGTCGCCGATCGGCGCGAGCCCGGTGATCTCCAGGGCCTCCTCGGTGAAGCGGCGCGCCTCGGCGAGGCTCTCGGCACGGTTGAGCGCGCCGACCATGACATTGTCGCGCACGGTCAGGCCGGCGAAGGGCTTGACGATCTGGTAGGTGCGGCCGATCCCCGCGCGGCAGAGCTTGTGCGCCTTCTGGCCGGTCACGTCGCGGCCGTCGATCCGCACACGCCCGGCACTCGGCGCCATCGCCCCGGCGACGCAGTTGAAGAAGGTGGTCTTGCCGGCGCCGTTCGGGCCGATCAGGCCGAGAATCTCGCCCTCGGCCAGCGACAGGCTGATATCGCGGACGGCCGTCAGCCCGCCGAAGCGCTTGGAGAGGTTGTCGACCTCAAGCATCGCCCTTCCTCCCCCGCTCGGTGCGCCGCCGCAGCGTCAGGCGGCGCAGGGTTCCGCGCGGATCGCGCACGACGCTCATCAGGCCGTTCGGCATGAACATCACCATCAGGATCAGGATCGCGCCGTAGACGAGCAGGTAGAGCCCCTGGAAGCTGCCTGCGAATTCGGCGCGCAGGTACTCGCTGAGCGGAACGATCAGCAGGGCGCCGATCGCCGGACCGAGCACCGTTCCCATGCCGCCAATGATCGCCATCAGGGCCATCTCGACGGACATGCCGATGCTCAGCACCGTCGAGGGCTCGATCAGTAGGATGTAGAAGGCGTAAGCCGTGCCGCCGAGTGCGCTGACGAAGGCCGACAGTGCGATCGAGATCAGCTTGACGCGGATCGTGTCGACGCCGAGCGCCTCGGCCGCCTCCTCGTCCTCCTTCAGCGCGGCGAGCGCGTAGCCGAGGCGCGAGCGCTCGACGATAAAGGTCACGACCGCGATCGCGAGCAGGAGCGCCGCGACCAGGACGACCGAGCCGGCCCGGCCAGAGAACATCATGTTGCCGAGCCCCGGCGCGAAGGGAATCGACAGGCCTTCTGCGCCGCCGGTCAGATCGCGCATGTTCACCACCGCGATACGCAGCACCTCGGCGAAGGCGATCGTCGCCAGCGCGAAGAACGCCCCGCGCAGCCGCAGCGTCAGCGCGCCGATCAGCAGTGCGAAACCTGCGGCGAGAGCCCCACCGACGAGCATGCCGATCCAGGGCGAGATGCCGAGCTTCAGATAGAGCAGCACCGAGGTGTAGGCGCCGATCCCGAAGAAGGCGGCATGGCCGAGCGAGAACTGGCCGGCATAGCCGCCGGCGAGGTTCCAGGCGCTGGCGAGCGCCGCCCAGAACAGGATCTTCCAGATGAAGTGCAGCGTGTAGGAATCGCTGATGAAGAGCGGCGCGAAGAGCGGCAGCACCAACAGCAGCAGGCTCAGCGCGGCGAAACGGTCGACAGTCCGGCCCATCGTCAGCTCCCCAGCGTTTCGGCGCCACGCTGGCCGAACAGCCCGGCGGGCCGCAGGCAGAGCACTGCGATGAAGACGAGGAAATAGGCGATCTGGCTCATGGCCGAGCCGAGGAAGAAGCCGCTCAGCGTCTCGACCAGCCCGATCAGGAGCCCGCCGATCAGCGCGCCCTCGACACTGCCGAGGCCGCCGAGGATGACGACGACGAAGCAGATCAGCACGAGGTTGACGCCGACCGTCGGAAAGGCCGGAAAGACCGGAGCCAGGAGGGCGCCGGCAAGACCGGCGCAGGCGGTACCGAGACCGAAGGTCAGCATGTCGATGCGCTTGACGTCGATGCTCATCAGCGAGGCGGCACGGCGGTCCTGCGCGATGGCCCGCATCGCCTTCCCCGTCAGGCTGAGCCGGAGGAAAATGGTGAGCCCTGCGATCACGACCATTGCCACGACGAAGGCGATCAGCAGGGACGCCGGCAGGGCGACGCCGGCAAAGCGCAGCACCTTGCCGGAGATGATCGAGGGCGTGGAACGGAAGTCGGCGCCGTACATCATGAGTGCGAGGTTCTGCAGCACGAGGCCAAGACCCACGGTCGCGAAGATCTGTGCCACCTGCGGCGCGCCCTGGATCGGCCGGATCAGCGCGAAGGAAAGTAACAGGCCGAAGCCGAACAGCAGCAGCACGACGACCGGAGCGAGCAGATAGGGGTCGAGCCCGGTCGCGACGGTCAGCGCGTAGGTCACATACATGCCGACCATGACGAGGTCGCCATGCGCGAAGTTCTTGATCCGCGAGACGCCGAAAATCAGCGTCAGGCCTACCGAGACGAGCGCGTAGATGCCGCCGAGCAGCAGGCCGGAGATCACCAATTGGAGAAGGATCGCCGTCATGTCTGCCCCCCGGCGCGAGCAAGGCGGGCCAGCGGCGAGCTCAGCACCAGATCGGCCGTCACCTTGCCTTCGCCGTTGCGGCTTTCGGCAGCGATGACGGCGCCTGAATCGTCACGACGGACCCAGAGCGTCGCGGCAGCATCCCAGAAGACCGGGCGCAGATAGCGCATCTCGGCGTGGAAGGTTTCCGGCGGCGTGCCCGTCGCGTCGGAGAGCGCGGAAAGCAGCCAGACGGCCGACATGATCCCCTGCGCCAGCGGCGCCTGGAAGCCGTAACGCGCCGCGAAGTCAGCGTCGAAATGGATCTCGTTGCCGATATCCTGCGAGAAGACGCGAACATCCTCGGGTGTCACCTGCTTTTCGGCGAGGAGCTCCCAGCCCTGGCGCGACAATTCCTGCCGGCGCGGCAGAGCCGGCGCATCGGCGCGCCCGAACGGGGCGCTCGCGCCGATCGCGTCCGCCAGCAGGCCGGTCAGCTCGGATTCGAGCACGACCCGGCCATTGGCGTCGATGAAACGATAGATTTCGTCGACGAGGACGCCGCGACGCATCGTCTGGCGATGGCGGACATGGCCGCTGATCCGCAGCGCCTCGCCAAGCGCGACGGGCGCGACCTGCCGGTAGCTCTGCGACAGGAAGACATAGCCGTCGATGTCGAGGCCCGCATGCGTCATGCAGTCGAAGCAGTCGAGGCCGAAAAGCCCAGCCTCGCTCGCGCCCTGATAGCGCGCGGGCGCAACGCCCGCCGCCCGCAGCCGCGGCTCCTGATAGGCGGCATCGTGAGAGATGCCGCGCTCCGCAAACGTCGCGCCAGGCGCGAGCCAGCGTGCGCCATCGCTCCCCGGCTTTGCCGTGGCCTCAGTCAGCAAGGCGGTCCCTCCGAACCCAATCTCGTTGGGAGCAGGCTTAAAGAGGTCGCCCCGAGGCTGTCAACTCTTGAGTCACATTTTCGACCCTAGAGTCGAAAAGCAAAAATGAGGACAACCCGCCTCCCGCTTCGAGGCTGCCGAAAACTCAGGAGCGCGGTTCGAAAACTCAGGCGCAGGCTTGCGTGGCGACCGGTGCGCGAAGGCCGGAGCAGACGAGGTCGGCGACGCCTTCAGCGATCTGGGCGACGCTGAGCGGGCCGGTCGGCCGATACCATTTGGTCACCCAGTTGGCCGCTCCGAGCGCCGAGAACAGGGCCAGCTTCGCATCGCAGGGAGCGATCGTGCCGTCGGCAAGCCCCTCCTCGATCAGTCCCTGGATGCGACCGTCGAAAATGTCCCGCCTGGCTATGACGACATCGAGCTGCTCAGGGCCGAGCGACTTCTCCTCGAGGATCACGACGCTCGCGCTTTCTTCGCCGATGATCGCCACGATGTAGTTGGCGATCGTGCGACGCACCTTCTCCAACCCGCTCAGGGCGGGATCGTCACAGATCGCCGCAATCGCCTGATCCGCGGCGACGAGATGGCACTGGAACAGGAGGTCCTGCTTGTTGGCGATGTAATGATAGAGTGTCGGCTTGGAGACGCCGAGCTCACGCGCGATGTCGACGAGCGAGGTGCCGTGATAGCCGTTTCGTCGGAACGCCGCCGCCGCCACGCGGTAGAGAGCGTCCAGGCGCAACTCCCTTTGAGCGCCGAGGTCCGGAACTGCCTTTTTCCAGCGTGGAACGGCGGTTGATGTCTGCTTGGCCATGCCCCAGTTACGGCACTCGTCCCGGTTTTGCCAACGCCACATTTTCGATCCGGCGCCTAGCGCAGGACACCCTCCCGCAGAGCGCGGCAGCGCCGTTCCAGGCACTGGCGGAGCAACGCGAGCATGAGGCGCAGATCGAACAGGATCGGCGCGAGACATTCGTCGCCGACATCCGCTTCGGGCTCTACGGCTAGGCTCAGGACTCATTGATCAGATCCAGAAGATGACGGCTGCGGCGATGCAGATGGCTGAGAAGAAGGTGTGGGCGCATCGGTCGTAGCGGGTTGCGATGCGCCGCCAGTCTTTGAGCTTGGCGAA